>NZ_VYIX01000002.1:600000-900000 GCF_009755885.1 Brachyspira sp. SAP_772
CTTCTATTATATCTTTTCTAACAGGGTAGAATGTAGGAAAAGCGGCAAGCTCTAAAAAATAAGCAGTAGGTGCATTTAATGTAACTTCTAAAGTATTTTCATCTATTGCTTTAATACCCAAATCTTCAACAGGTTTTTTGCCAGAATTAATATCCATAGCATTTAATACAGGCTCAAATTGATAAGCATATTCAGAAGCTGTAATTGGATCAACAGCTCTCTGCCAAGAATAAACAAAGTCATCAGCTGTAATTTTTTTGCCGTCAGACCATTTAGCATTATCCCTTATATGAAATATATAAGTTAAACCATCTTCGCTTATATCCCAACTTTCTGCAACACCTGGTATTATTTTATTATCTTTATCTCTAGTAGCCAAACCTTCAAAAGCATGCTGAATATATATGCTTCCGTCAACTGTAGAGTTTAATGCAGGGTCTATAGTTTTTGGTTCTGGGCCTACATTAATATATATTGCTCCTTCATCTGCTTTATTTCCGCCGCAAGATATTGATACAATCATTAAAACAGATAAGAGTAATAAAGTTAAATGTTTCATAATTTTTTATTCTCCTATTTTTTGTATTGATGTTATTATATTTTGTATGATGATATTGTCAATTAATATTTATGAAATAATTTATTTTGTAGTATAGGTTTTATAAAGTAATTACATTTTTAAAATATATTGATTTTATCATGTTTTTTATAATACAAAATTAGTGTATACAAAAGTTAATTAAAACTATATTTTATAACATAATATAGTTTTTGTATTAAATTATAAATTAATTATTTTTACATAATAAAAAATTCATATTGACAAATTGAGTATTCCTATGTATTATTATACATGTAAATATAAACATGTTTATTAAGAGGTGATTTTTATGAGTAAAATATTTAAAGAACTTGATGATTTTTTGGGTACACATTTCATATACACATATGATAATGGATGGGAATATGAATGGTATGCAAAGAATGAAAATACTGTTGATTACCGTATTCATGGGGGAATGGTAGCAGGAAGATGGGTGAAAGACCAAAAAGCTAATATAGTAAAATTGACAGACGGAGTATTTAAAATTACTTGGACTGAGCCGACAGGAACAGATGTGGCATTAGATTTTATGCCTAATGAAAAAAAATTGCATGGAGTTATTTTCTTTCCAAAATGGGTTCATGAACATCCTGAAATTACAGTATGCTTTCAAAATGAACATATACCATTGATGGAAGAATCCAGAGAGAAATATGAAACTTATCCTAAATACGTTGTACCGGAGTTTGCTACTATAACTTATATTGGAAATGCTGGAAAAAATAATGAAGATGTTATATCTGAAGCTCCATACAAATCTATGACTGATGATATAAGAAATGGAAAATATTTTGACGAAAATTATAAAAGGAAAAATAAATAAGTTTTAGCCATTTAAAAAATAAAAACTGGTTCATAATTTATGTTCCAGTTTTTTTATTTTAAAGTATTTTATAATTGATTATTTTTGATTTTTTCTTCAGCATTTTTAAAATATCTGTCATAAGCTTTTTTACAATAATTTTCATGTTTGCTTTTTTGATTTGTTGTAGGGTTTTCAAATTTGTATGGTCCATTTACTTTCCAAGCTGTGAGAATACCTATATTAATTGCATCCACTGGGCATCTAAATGCACAGCTTGCACACATAACACATTTATTTTTAAATTTGATATTTCCATTATCATCATTATAAATATTATTAACAGGGCATTTTTTTACGCACAAATTACAATGAGTACATATGTTTTTTACTTTAAAAAGGTTTCCATTAACTTTCATAGCAGGATGCTCTATTCTAAAAAGAAAAGCAATAAATCTGCCAAACGGGAATTTTTTAAGAAATACTTTTTTATTTTCTAATATTTCTTTTAACTCTATAGCACATAATTGTTTAGCAGTTTTCCACATTTTTGCGGCCATTTCATCAGTATGCCTAAATACCAAATTATAAGGCATAACATAATGATACTCATTTGTAAGAATATATCCCTTTTTATTTAATCTAGCCATTAAAGGTTCTGATGATATATTGTTTATTGTTAATGGCTCTCCAGATGTTTTTAATATAAATATTTCTTTCTCTTTAGTTTGAGGGAATAATTTTATTAAATCAAAAATCGGATATGGGGCATTAAAACCATGAATAGGGTAGGCTAACCCAACATAATTATAATCATTTGGATTTGGTAAATTATCAAAATTATCTGTAACTTTGTACATAGTTATATCTATATTGTTTTCTTCAAAATTTTTTTTATATTCATTTACAACTTTTTCTGTATTGCCTGTGCCAGAAAAATAGTATATTATTGCATTTTTATTCATATTGTTATAAAAACCTTTATATATTTTTTATTTTATTAATTATAACAAAAAAATATAATATTTAAAGTTTAATTATTATTAAGTCTTTTATATATTTTGTTTGCTTGACTTTTGCTAATAAATAGTTAAAATATATATAAAGATTAGGATATACTTTATATTATGAATTTTAAATTAACTTTTATAACATTTTTCAGTTTAATTCTCATTTCTTGTTATAGTCCGTTTTATTCTATTGATACTAATGGTTTTTCTGTATACAGAGCATCATCGTCTGGAAGCGGATTATCTTCAGATTTTGTAAAGGCTTCTATTGTTAAAGAAACTGAAAATTTAATTATATATGTAGAAAAAAATGAAAGTTATAGTTCCAGCAGTTTAGATTTAGTGTGCGATGAGTTTGAGAAACATTATTCAAAAGAAAAATCAATTTACGGTAATCATACAGATGTGGATAATAATGGTAAGATAATTATTTTGTTTTTAGATTTAAATCCTGAATCTGGCAGCAGTTCCATACTTAATGGTTATTTTAATCCTGCAGACTTAATAGAAGGGCAGGGTAATAATGCTGATATGCTTTATATGGACTTAGGAGGTCTTAATAGTTATCCTGATTATATGGCTGGAACAATATTACATGAATTGCAGCATTTAATAAATTACAATGTTAACGTATTAAAAAATGGCAAAGAGATGGATGTATGGCTTAATGAGGCTTTATCAGAATCTACTTCTGTTTTATTTAATAACGCAACAGTTAATAGCAGAAATAAAGAATTTAACAATATAAATTATTATTGTTTTTATACTTGGGATTTACCTATAAATGTATTTGCTAATTATCCTTCTGCTTCTGTTTTTATGAATTGGCTTTATGTTAAAAGTGATTATAATGAGAATGTATTTAAAAATATTGCTGCCTTCAAAGATACTTCATCATATAATAGAGTTTTATCTCAAGTAACTTCTATTTCAGCTACTTGGGATGAATTATTGCTTCAATGGATAGCTGATGTTAATAGTGGTATTGTAACAGGGGCTAAAATTAATAAAATTAATAATAATTATATTAATACATCTATACCTTTATATCCGGGTGCTTTATTGGCTTTTGAGGCATCTAGTATAGTAAATGTTGACACTAGTAATTCTCTTTTGAAAACTAAACAAAATAATAAGGCTTTGATATTATTGAATAGTGATACATATATAGGAAGTAATCCTACTTCTATCAATATTGCATTAACTTCTATTAGCAGCAGTTCTATTTTAAGAAGTGCTAAATCATCAGCACAAACTAATTCTTATTTGGAAGTGATAAGTAATACTAAGCCTAAATATAGAAATATATTATTAAATAAAATAAATTGATAAATACTGATTAATAAAAAAGGAGCTTCAATTAATATTAAAGCTCCTTTTAATTTTTTCTTAAATTCATTAATAACTTATAGTTTCGCCTCTTTCATGCATTTCTAAGAATCTAAGCAACTCAGCTTTTACCTCTTCTGCAGTAGATAAAGTGAGAACTCTCTTAGCAAGCATAGCACATTCACTTTTGTCTAAAGATATAATCATTTTCTTAACTTCAGGCACAGATATAGCTGACATAGAAAATACATCAAGTCCTAAACCAAATAGTAAAGGCACAGCAAGTAAATCTCCAGCAAGCTCTCCGCACATTGATATAATAATACCATTAGCATGAGCTCCATCTATAGCCATTTTTATAGCAATAAGCACAGAAGGGTTATAAGGGTCACATATAGAAGCTATTTTCTCATTACCTCTATCAGAAGCTAAAGTATATTGAGTTAAGTCATTTGTACCTATAGAGAAGAAATCAGCTTCTCTAGCAAAAGCTTCAGCTCTAAATACTACAGAAGGAGTCTCTATCATCATTCCAAGCTCTAAAGCTTCATTGAAAGCTATGTTTTCTTTCATAAGTTCTAATTTACATTCATTAAATATATTTTTAGCCTTTCTCAATTCTTCTATAGATACAATCATAGGAAGCATTACTTTAATTTTTCCAAAAGCAGAAGCTCTAAGTAAAGCCCTAAATTGAGTTTTTATAATAGCAGGCCTATCTAAACATATTCTTAAAGCTCTCCACCCCAAAGCAGGGTTTTCCTCTTTCGGCATCTCCAAATAAGGTAAATATTTATCTCCGCCAATATCCATAGTTCTTATTGTAACAGTATGTCCGCTCATAGCTTCAGCAACTTCTTTATATGCTTTAAATTGCTCATCTTCTGTAGGGAAGTTTGTATTTTCCATAAAAAGAAATTCTGTTCTATAAAGTCCAATACCATCAGCACCGTTTTTTAATACACCGCCTAAATCAGCAGGAGAACCAATATTAGCATAAACTCTTATTTTTGTTCCATCTTTAGATATAGCATCTCTATGGGCATATTCTTTTAATAGAGCTCTTTTTTTATCAAATTCTTCTTTTAATTTTTCACACTCTTCTATAGATTGCTCAGTTGGATTTATAATTACCCCGCCTGTATTTCCATTTAATATAATAATATCTTCGTTTTTTATATCATTTATTATTTCACCAATACCAACAACAGCAGGAATCTCTAATGATCTAGCCATAATAGAAGTATGCGAAGTACGTCCGCCTATTTCTGTAATGAAACCTAATGTATTATCTAAATCTAAATTAGCAGTGTCTGATGGTGTTAAATCTCTTGCTACAACTATTGAGTTCTCAGGAAGAGCAGATAAATCTAAAATTTTCTCGCCTCTAATATTTCTTATCCATCTTTCTGCTATATCAGTTAAATCATTAACTCTTTCTCTTAAATATTCATCTTCCACTTCAGATAAAATTTGTTTATATATTTCTATTCCTTTTGATAAAGCATAATCAGCTGCAACTTTATCATCACTAATAATATTATTTACTTCTTCTAATAAATCCTCATCCTCAAGTAAAGTAATATGTGCATCAAATATAACAGCCTTATCTTCAGAAACTTTTTTTGATGCTATTTCTTTTATCTTTTCGAGCTGTTCTCTTGTTTTGTTTCTAGCCTCAAGGAGTTTGATTTTTTCTTGCTCTGGATCTTTACATGGACATTTATTAAGCTCTATTTTCTTAGGGTTAAATATATAAATTTTACCTATTGCTATACCGGGAGATACCCCAATACCAGTTATTCTTTTTTCCATAATTTGTTATCCAAATAATATTAATCTTTTAAATTAGCTAAAAACTCTTCTATTTTTTTCAAAGCTTCTTCTTCATTTTCTCCATCACAATATACAGTTAAAATAGAACCTTTCTTTACACCAAGAGATAACACTTTTAAAAGTGATGAGGCATTAACTTTTTTTCCTGCTTCATTTTCTATTTCTACTTTACAGTTAGTTAAAGTTTTTATAAATGTAACGAATTCATTACCAGGCCTAGCATGAAGACCTGTTTCATTTTGTATAGTAACTTGTCCTTTAGTCATATATACTCCTTTTTACATTATTCTATATTAAAGTATAGCAGTTTTTTCTATTTTGTCAAATAATAAGTATTTTAGTACAAAAAAGATATTATATTTATATATAATAGACGAATATTATAACATAAAAATTATTTTCTTCCATAACTGGTATCTATCATATTAAAATATATTCCCTGTAATACCAAGTATGGGTATATTTTACATTTTAACAGTTTTAAATTTGATATACCGCCTGTAAGAAATATTTTGCTTTTTATATTATATTGTTCTTTTATTGCTTTTTTTATCTCTGAAGCACCATAGTTTACGGCACCTATTGTATTATAAATAGAACCTGCTACTAAAGCATTTTCAACATTATTATTAATAGGATTTGGAAGATCAGTGATTTCTCCTATTTGAAAATATGGCAAAGAGGTTTTTCTTGATAAGGCAAAAGAACTAGTTTTAGTGCCCGGCATAATCATTCCGCCTAAAAATACAAAATCTGAAAGCATAATACTTATAGTGGTAGCTGTACCCATATCTATAACAATAGAAGCATATTTGTTTTCTTCATTAAAGCCCTCTAAACATATTGAAGCATAGGTTGAAAGTATTCTATCTATACCAACAGAATCTTTTGGCTCATACATATTATCTTTTAATTGTATATCTTTGTGTGTAACTCTATATACATCTTTTTTTAATATGTCTTTAACTGATGAAACAAACATATCATTTACTTTAAAAGATACACTGCTGTAAAAAGCTTTATCTATTTTGCCATCAAAATTTTCTTTTATCTCTCTTAAAGTTTTAAATAACCCCAAAGCATTATGTTCATTGGCATTAAAATATATTGGATTATGGTCATCATCAAATATAGCTGATTTTATTCTAGTATTTCCAATATCTCCTATTAAGTACATCGCTAAGCCTCATTATTAATATTATTGCTTTCTAAAAAATTCTTAGTTTTCTCTATTAAAATATCTTTTTCATTTAATTCTGGTTCATCTAATATTAAGTCTAAAAGATAATTAAGTATTTTACCTATCATAGGTCCTTGTTTTAAATTAAACTCTTTAATTAAATCATTTCCGTCAATTTTTAAGTCTTTTACAGTGATAGCATTTTCTGCTTCTATGATTTTATCTATTCTAGCTAAAAGTTTTGGTATTGCTTTGCTTTCTTTATCTTTTCTATTACCGCTTCCAATCCTATCTGCTTCCCTTAGTTTTAATAAAGGCTTAATGTTTTCAACTCCCACAGCACGCATAAATCTTCTAACAGCTCCATCAGTCCACTCATCTTGATAATAAAACATATGCTGTCTTACTAAAAGTGAAACAAACTCTATTTCAGCATTAGAATATTTTAGTCTTTTCATTATTTTTTTAGCAACAGAAGAGCCCACAACCTCATGATTATAATAAACAGGATCTTCTTGCTTTGATACTTTCTTTTGAACCATAGGCTTAGCAATATCATGAAATAATGCTGCAAGTCGCACCAATAAAGTTAATTGATCATTTTCTAATGGTTCTACGGCTTGTATGGTATGAAGTATATGATAATAAACATCATATTTGTGGAATTTATTTTGATTAACTCCAAAGCCTTGCATTAATTCAGGTAATATTAAAGGAAGAATACCTGTTTTTCTAAGAAGTTCTATACCTCTAAAAGGATTATCTGATAAAAGTATTCCGTTAAACTCTTCTCTAATTCTTTCAGCTGCAATAGAGGCTAGCATACCAGTAGAATGACATATAGCTTCAAAAGTTTCTTTCTCTATTTCAAAATTGAGTTTTGTAGCAAATCTAATAGCCCTCATTATTCTAAGGCCGTCTTCGGTAAATCTTTCGTAGGGGTTGCCCACAGAACGTACAACTTTTCTTTTTATGTCTTTCATGCCGTCAAACATATCTATCAATGTGCCGTCTAATACATTATAGGCCATAGCATTTATAGTTAAATCTCTTCTTGGCAAATCTTCTTCTATGCTTGATGCATATTCCACTTTATCTGGGTGCCTTCCATCGCTGTAGTTTCCATCACTTCTAAAAGTAGTGATTTCTACATGCATGTCTTCTATTATTACTAATACTGTTCCATGTTTTATACCTGTTGGAACGGTGTATTTAAACATTCTTTGCACGTCTTCTGGTTTTGCATCTGTGGTGATGTCATATTCATGAGGCGTTATTCCCATTATAGAGTCTCTAACGGCACCTCCTACAAGAAAGCATTTGAAGCCTTCTATATGTAATATTCTCGCTATTT
The DNA here is from genome assembly GCF_009755885.1 of Brachyspira sp. SAP_772. Taxonomy (NCBI): domain Bacteria; kingdom Pseudomonadati; phylum Spirochaetota; class Spirochaetia; order Brachyspirales; family Brachyspiraceae; genus Brachyspira; species Brachyspira sp. SAP_772. Next base: position 608,116 of record NZ_VYIX01000002.1, read on the forward strand.
CTTTTACTGCATGCGGTATGTTTGTAAATATTTTTTTCACTAATTGCTATCCAACTTTTTACTTTTTATTCTTTATAGTATATACAATTTTTATCTTATTACAAATTTATAAACTAATAAAACGAAATCATTATATTGATAAAATGATAAAAGTCAAATATGTATTAATAAAAAATTATTTATTAACTTCAATATTTATATCAGCAACTATACTAACAAAAGCCGAATTATTAGATTTTTTAGTTTTCCCAAAGTATTAATTAAATTTATAACTTCTACAAACGCATGCAGAGTAAAGCTAAAAATATTGATTTATTTGTAATTCAAATTTTGATTATATTATTAATTTAGTTTACCGTGCGTGAAATTCATTTTTTATCTAATAAAAGCTTTATGGTCTGAAATGTATAATTAAGTTATTAGTATATTTAATATTTGAATTAAAAAATCATTATAAATAATGAAGGCTGGGTATGTAATCAAAGTTTTAAAACTTAAATTACATTTGCCCGCCCCTTATATTCAAAGTTTTTATCTGTAATATAAACTTTAATTTTCCTTGTTACAGAATTAGATTTTTTATCTGCCCGCACAAGATTTTTTTAAATTTAAAACTTACAATTATTCTTCATCATCACTATTCAAATCTATAAATAATGTGTATAATGCACATATATTATCATTTTCATCATAAGCAAAATAGGAAGGATAATAACCATCACCATAACCGCTTGTAAATAATACTATATTAGAATCGCTTTCACCTACATTCCAATTAAGCCAATCGCCATATTTAGATTGATATTTTGGATTCTTTTTTGCATTATCTTCTAATAAATCAGAAAATAAATCATCGTATCTGTTGTCAAAATCTTCGCCTTTTTCTTCTTTAAGTTTATTTTCGTATTCAAAATATTTTTTAGCTGCATCATAATCGCAAAAACAACCCATACCAGCATCTACTGGATATCCAAAAAACTCTCCTTCTTCTACTTCAGATAAATCCTCTTCGCCTATAACAGCAAGTTCATATCTTTTAGGTTTATTATTAGAGAAAGAAATTTTAGCTATAGAAATTCTCTCTTCATCTTTTATTATAAGAAGCGAAACTTTATATTTATCAGGCTTTACAGTTTGAATGAATGGATATACTTCATTCTCATATAAATATGCTAAAGGATCACAGGCAATTATTTTTCCTGATGATAAATTAACTTCTCCTATATCTAATATATCAAGTTCTATATCATTAAATTTTTTATCACTAAAAGGCTTATCCAAATCAAAACTAGGTATAAGAAGATGTTTTACTTTTTCAAATTGTTCTTTAAAATTTTTATCCATATACTGCTCCAAATAGTTATTATTATAATGACAATATACTATAAAAAATAAATAAAAACAAATAAAAAAGGCACTCTATATAATAGAACACCTTTTTATAAGAATTTTAATGAACAGTATTCAATAATTAATTAAACGGCCTCGATATTTCTAGTAGCAACTATACTAACACCAGCTGCATTCTCTACAACAATATCACCTATATGAATAGGTGCTTTCACTTCTACAGTTTTTAAAGCTTCAAGACATTCATTAATTTTTGATTTGTCTATAGGCTCTTTAGTTTTTACAGGAAGCATTCTTAATTTTCCGTTTTTTACTTTTACTATAGAAGTAACCATTCTCACAGGACGAACAACTTCATCTCTAGCATAAGTGTCGCCTCTTTTGCAAGTGTTTCCGCTTACAGTTAAAACATTACTTCCCTCTAATTCTACAGACAAAGCACAGCCCATAGGGCAGCATATACAAGTTAATTCTTTTTTTTCCATAATTAATTACTTCCTTATATATTTTTTTTAATTATTTTTCTATATTATTTTATAGTTACTTAAATAAGTCTAAATCTTCCATCATATTTTTTAACATTATCTCAACTCTTGGCATATGTTCTGCTATAGTAAATCCAACAATATCTTTTTCTTTTGCAATATCATTTATTATTTTTATTACTTCGTTTATCTTCATTCCATTTGGAGAAACACCAACAGCAGCTATTATCTCATTAGGCTCAAGCACATCCAAATCAAAATGTATTAAAACTTTAGAAGCATTACATTTCTTAAGCCACTTTATTATATTTTCACTTGAAGCTTCTTGAGGAGCAAAATGGGGTATGCTGTATTCTTCTTGACGTTTTTTTATCTCATCTCTCTCCCAATCTCTAAGTCCTACAAATAATATTTTGTCAGCTGAAATTTTGCTTGTAAGTATAGAGCTTATCTCTTTATCAACATTACCCATACAGCTACTTACAGCCATAGCATGATATCCTGCATAGGTATTATCTTCTGGCAAAGTGATATCAGGGTGAGCATCTATCCAAATTAAAGCAGCATCATTATCATATTTTTTATTTAAATATGTGAAAGGCACTACACTTACAGAACATTCTCCTCCAAAAGTTATTATTTTATCAGGATTATTTTTATTTAAAATATCCAATGCATTTTTAGTTTGAGATATTATAAAATCATAATCCATAATGCCGTTTTTTATTTCTCTGTTTTTTATATCCAAAGAAACAGGAACTTCTAAAGTTTTATGATTATCATTTTGAGGAGCAAGTATGCTGAGCAGTTTCGCACCAATATAATAACCTCTTGAAGAATCTTCAGGTTTTAGTTCAGGTATCCAATGAGAAATAATACCGCCCTGCCACTGCGGATAAATTAATCTTATAGTTTTACTCATATGTAAATAACCTCTTTTTGATATTTTTAATGCTTTTATTATATATCATAAAAATTGTTATTTAAAACTTTAATTATCTTCTATTTTAAACTCAATATTTTTTAAACCCTCTTTTGAAAGCATAGCCTTATCAAGCTTAACAGTCTCCATCTCTCCCGGAGCAAATATTAAATGCTTTTTATGTATCACTCTCTCACCATCAAAATAAACATTTAAGAATTTATTCTGAAATATATTGCTTACTCTAAATCTCACCATCACATGATCATCCACATTATCAGCATTAATCATAGAAGGTACAGTGTATCTCACACCATTAGAGCCTTTTAATAAAATAGAGTTTTTATCATCTCTTCTTTTGTTTTTAAGAACATAAGAAGCGGCACTTTTTCCTGCAGTTTCAGCTTCCTCAGATACAAAGTCTACCAAGTCATGAACATGAAGAACATTACCGCAAGAGAATACTCCATCAATACTAGTCTCTAAACTTTCATTAACTATAGCTCCAGAAGTGATAGGGTTAATCTCAACACCAATCTCTTTTGAAAGCTCATTTTCAGGAATAAGCCCAACAGATAAAAGCAAAGTATCGCAAGAATAATATTCTTCAGTGCCTTTAATAGGCTTCATATTCTCATCAACTTTAGCTATTGTAACACCCTCAAGTCTCTCTTTTCCTTTAATGTCAATAACAGTATGACTAAGTTTAAGAGGTATGCCAAAATCGTCTAAACATTGAACAATATTTCTTTTAAGCCCTCCAGAGAAAGGAAGTATCTCAGCCACCACTTTTACTTTAGCTCCTTCAAATGTCATTCTCCTAGCCATAATAAGACCAATATCCCCAGAACCAAGTATAACAACCTCTTTTCCGGGCATATATCCTTCAATATTAACTAAATGCTGAGCAGCACCTGCAGAAAATATACCAGCAGGTCTAAAACCCGGTATATTTAAAGCACCCCTAGAACGCTCACGGCAGCCCATAGCAAGTATTACAGCTTTAGCATTTATTTGAACTAAACCTTCTTCTTTGTTTATATAAGTAATTGTTTTTGTTTTATCATCGTTAAGAGCAATGTCCAAAACCATAGTATTAAGTTTATAATTAATATTTAAATCATAAACTTTCTCTATAAATCTATAAGCATATTCAGGCCCTGTAAGCTCTTCACCAAATCTATGAAGCCCAAAACCATTATGTATGCATTGATTGAGTATGCCTCCAAGCACACTATCACGCTCTAACATAAGCAAATTATCTATTCCATTTTCTTTAGTAGAAATGGCAGCAGCAAGTCCAGCAGGACCGCCTCCTATAACAACAACATCATAAGATTGCATTTTTTACCTCGTTTATTTTTATATACTAAAAATTGTTAAATTTGTCAATTTTTTGTTGTTCTTTTTCCCGCCTTCGCACCCACAGGCACTCCCGTTGGTCGCTGTGCGGACTTCGTCAAAAGAACCAAAAAGTGCAAGTGTAAAATTAGTGCAAACCACACTAATCTTGTTTTATATATAAAAATATATTATACAAAATACTAACTATTATAAAGCTTCCTTGTCATAGCCAATAACTATTTCAGAACCCTTACCGCATTTTGTAATAGTTATAGGTGAAACATTAAGCTCCCTAGCCAAAATCTCTATTATCTTAGGAGAACAGAAACCGCCCTGACATCTTCCAAGCCCAGCACGTACACGCCTTTTAACTCCGTCAATAGATTTTGCTCCTATTGGGCTCTTTATAGCTTCTACTATTTCGCCCTCTGTAACCTTCTCGCATCTGCAAATAATATGTCCGTATAAAGGATTTTCTTTTATAAGTTTATTTTTCTCTTCATTAGAAAGAGCATTAAAATGAGTAATTCCTTTTCTCTTTTCTATAAAGTTTTCTTTTTTCTCAAAGTTTCCTTTTTTGCTTACAATATCTGCAACCATAACCCCAATAGCAGGTGAAGAAACAAGTCCGGGAGATTCTATTCCAGCACAGTCAAAAAATCCCTCGCAGTCTTCAATTTCTTTAATGATAAACTCATGATTATCCTCATGAGGACGAAGCCCGCAGAAAGAAGTAATAACTTTATTGTAAGGAATATTTTTTACTGTCATTTTGGATTTTTCTATAATTTGTGTAAGCCCTTCAGCGGTTGTGTTTAAACCTTCTTTGTCTTCTATATCAATTGCAGTAGGCCCAAGCATTATATTGCCATGAGCTGTTGGAGTAACCAAAATACCTTTACCTAGTTTTGTAGGCAAAGCAAATATTGTAGAAGTAACAAGATTATCAACTTCCTTATCAAGTAAAATATAATCTCCTCTTCTAGGGGTGATATGTATTTTGTTTTTACTCATCATATTATGAAACTTATCAGCATAAACACCCGCAGCATTTACAACATATTTTGCTTTTATAGTGCCGTTATTAGTTTCTACTTCAAAAGTGCCGTCAGAAAGTTTTTTGATATTAATTACTTCTGTGTAAAACTTAAACTCTACACCATTTGCATGAGCATTTTCAGCATAAGCAATATTTAATATAAAAGGGTCAACTATACCTCCAGTAGGAGCATACAAAGCCGCACATACATTATCATTAAGATTAGGCTCTTTTTTGTGAACCTCTTCTCTGTTTAATATTTGAAGCCCTTCAACTCCGTTTTTTATTCCTCTTTCGTATATTACTTTTAAATTAGGAATATCCTCTTCATTGGTGCATACCACCAAAGAACCATTCTGTCTAAAAGGCACATCAAGGTCTTCTGCTATTTTTTTCATCATCTTATTTCCTAAAACATTTAATTTAGCCATAAGAGAACCATTAGCAGCATCAAACCCAGCATGCACTATTCCGCTATTAGATTTTGAAGTGCCTGAGCAAACATCTTCCCCCCTCTCAACAACGCATATATTAGCCTTATATCTTGAAAGCTCACGTGCTGAAGAAGTACCAGAAACACCCGCACCTATAATTAGTACATCATACATAATATACATTTCCTCTATTATTACATTATTATATTACATTATTAAAAAACGATTATTATTAATATTATTAATTTAGAATTAAATAATAAAAAATTATAAAGCCCAGCCTTTTGCTCTTTCAACAGCCTTTTTCCAGCCCATATATTTTTTATTGCTTTCCTCTTCTGAAAGTGAAGGGGTAAACCCTCTTTCTAATTTCCATTTATTAGATATTTCATCTTTATCCTTCCAAAAACCTACAGCAAGTCCTGCTAAATAAGCAGCACCCAAAGCAGTAGTTTCTGTAATTTGAGGACGAAGAACTTTTGTGTGAATTATGTCAGATTGAAACTGCATTAAAAAATTATCTCTGCAAGCTCCTCCATCTACTTTTAATGAAGCAAGTTTTACTTTACTATCTGCTACCATTGCATCAATTACATCTTTACTTTGATAGGCAATAGCCTCTTCTGCAGCCCTTATTATATGGCTTCTATTAACACCTCTTGTAATACCTACCAAACAGCCCCTAGCATACATATCCCAATAAGGAGCACCAAGCCCAACAAATGCAGGCACTAAATAAACTCCGTTTGTGTCTTTTACTTTTGAAGCAAAATATTCAGTGTCTTTTGCATCATGAAGAAGCCTTAATTCATCTCTTACCCATTGTATAACGGCACCAGCTATAAATACAGAGCCTTCTAAAGCATATTCAATTTTTCCTTTATATCCTATTGCTATAGTTGTGATTAGTCCATTTTTGCTTAAAATGAAGTTATCTCCAATATTCATCAAAATAAAACTACCAGTACCATAAGTGTTTTTTGTATCTCCCTTATTAAATCCAGCTTGTCCAAATAATGCAGCTTGTTGGTCTCCTGCTATTCCTGCTATAGGAACTTCTTTTCCGTTAATGTTAGCATATCCATAAACACATGAAGAGTCTTTTACTTCTGGAAGCATGCTCATAGGTATATCTAATTCTCTTAAAATATTTTCATCCCATTTAAGGTCTTTAATATTATATATCATAGTTCTTGATGCATTAGTATAATCAGTAACATGCACTTTTCCGCCTGTTAGTTTCCATACAAGCCAAGTGTCTATTGTACCGAAAAGTAAATCACCTTTATTAGCTTTTTCTCTAGCACCGGGAACATTATCAAGTATCCATTTTATTTTTGTGCCTGAGAAATAAGCGTCAACAACCAAACCTGTATTTTCTCTTATATATACATCAAGTCCTTTTTGTTTTAATTCATCACAAATAGGAGCAGTTCTTCTACATTGCCAAACTATAGCATTATAAATAGGCTCTCCTGTGTTTTTATCCCAAACAACTGTAGTTTCTCTTTGATTAGTTATACCAATAGCTGCTATCTCTTCAGGCTTAACACCTGCAATCTGTATAGCTTCTTGTAATACCCCAAATTGTGTAGCCCATATTTCTGAAGCATTATGCTCCACCCAACCTTCATGCGGGTAAATTTGTGTAAATTCTTTCTGTGCAACTGATACCATGTTTTGTTCATAATCAAATACTATTGCTCTGCTGCTAGTGGTCCCTTGGTCTATTGCTACTACATATTTTGACATAATAATGAATCTCCTTTATAAATTATTTTAAATTATTATTTTTTAGAAAATATATTTCCTATTGTAACATCATAAACGATAGCTCCAAATATTCCCCCTACTATTGGTCCTATTATTGGTACTATCCAAACATTACTGCCGTCTGTAAGCCCATTGTTTTTAAAACCTACTAAAACAGCAAAAAGTCTAGGTGCTAAGTCGCGTGCAGGATTAATAGCATAACCATGCATAAATCCAAATGACATACCTATAGCTACTATTATAAGACCAACTATTATAGGTCCTAAATTAGCACCAGCAGGCGTATTGTTAGCATCACCTGTGGCAAGTATTAGAAATACTAAAAGAAATGTTCCTACAACTTGATCTATAAATCCGTATAAAAAACCGGGAACTGCTGGGAAAGTAGTAAATACCCCTGCAGTATTCTCAAGATTAGGATCAACCTCTATCCATTTTCCATAATAAACAGCAAATACTATAGCAGCTCCAATAAAAAACCCTATCATCTGTGCTAATATATAATACCAAACTTTAGACCATTGAAACCTTCCTGTTGCAGCTAATGCAAGTGTAACAGCAGGATTTAAATGAGCACCGCTTATTTTACCAGAAGCATATATACCAAATGTAACAGCAAGTCCCCAAGCTATATGTATATTAATAGGAGCACCATTGTTTCCTACAACTACAGATGCTACAACTCCGCATCCAAATAATGCTATAAACATAGAGCCAATTATTTCTGCTAAAAATTCTGATTTCTTAGTGTACATAATATATAACCCCCATAAAATATTTAATTGATTCCGCCAACTCTATATTGTTCGCATACTGGACATCTCTTTGGTGCTTTAGCCTCTGTATGTATATATCCGCATTTTTTACATTGCCATTTTGATACTTCATTAGCTTTTTCTCCTAAGAAGTTTTCAAACATCTTTTTATGTCCTTCTTCTATTTTTGCTACATGTTCAAAGAGAATAGCTATATCATTAAATCCCTCTTCTTTTGCAGTTTTTGCAAAGTTTAAATACATTTCTTCAGATTCATAAGTTTCTCCTGCAATTGCATCTTTAAGATTTTCATCTTTAGATAAAATTCCATGATAGCGTTCAAACCATAATTTTCCATGTTCCTGTTCATTTCTTGATGCCTTCTCAAAAGCTAATGCCAAACACTCCATTCCTTCTTCTCTTGCCTTTTCAGCATAATATATATATTTGCACCTTGCCATTGCTTCACCAATAAAGGCTGTTTTTAAGTTTTCACTAGTCTTCGAGTTTTTTAAATCCATACTATTATTATCCTCCTAAAATATTAATATTTCATATTTAATAGTATAGAAATTTTATTACCGAAATAAATATTCATGCACAAAAAATGATTTTTTTATTGTTTTTTATTTACAAAGAAAATTGAAAAATAATGACAGTTAAATATAAATATACGTAACTATGGTATTGTTTATTTAAATAGAATTTAGGCAGAATTTAATTAAAAACTGATATAAAAATACATTTAGTATTATTATGTCTATAAATATACGTATACGTAGTATAGCTATAATAGTGAAATAGTTTTAAAATGAAAATTATACATTTTATACATTTTTCAACTTTTCTTCTTCTTGCAGCAGCATTCTTTGGATTCTCCCGAGCAGCCACATTCCTTCTTTACTATTTTCTTCCTTAACGAAAAAAACATTATTATTATTGCTAACAGTATTATTATCGGTATTGCTATTATATCTATCATTATTAAATAGGCTCCTATATTTGTTAGCATATTCTAACAAAATATAAAAACTTGTCAATATATAAATAAAATTTTTACAACATTTACACACAATAAACATTTTACTATTTTTTAAATTAGTAGTATAATTAACATAAATTTTTATTTAAGGATTTTTATTATGATAGATGTAAAATTAATAAGAGAGAACATTGAATTAGTAGAAGAGAATTTAAGAAAGAGGAGGAGCAAAGTTTCTCTTGACAAATTAAAAGCTTTAGAGCATGAGAGATTAAACCTTTTAAAAGAAGTAGAACAAGATAGAGCAAAGAAAAATGAATCTTCAAAAAAAGTCGGTGAATATATGAAAGCTGGCAAGAAAGAAGAGGCTGAAAAAATAAAAGAAGAAATGAAAGCCTTCACTGAATCCTTAAATAAAAAAGAAGAAAAATTAACAGAATTGGAAGAAGCTGTTAATAATGAAATACTTTATTTACCTAATATGCTTTCTGAAGATGTACCTGATGGTGATGATGAGCATGCTAATAAAGAAATAATAAGATGGGGAGAGCCTCGCAAGTTTGATTTTGAAGTGAAAGACCATGTGGATATAGCTTTAGGGCTTGATATACTTGACATTGAAAGAGCTGTAAGAATGGCTAGAACTCGTTTTTCACTTATGAAAGGAAAGGGTGCTGCATTAGAGAGAGCATTGATTAACTTTATGCTTAAGAAACACACAAGCGAGCATGGTTATACAGAATATGTGCCTCCTATGCTTGTTAATGGCAGAACTATGACAGGTACTGGTCAGCTTCCAAAGTTTGAAGAGGATTTATTTAAAACTACAGATGACCCTGCTTTATACCTTATACCTACTGCTGAAGTTCCTCTTACAAACATATACAGAGAAGAGATTATACCTGAGAATATGCTTCCATTATATTGTACTGCTTATACACCATGTTTCCGTTCTGAGGCTGGTTCTTATGGTAAGGACATGAGAGGTTTAATAAGACAGCACCAATTTGACAAAGTTGAACTCGTAAAAATATGTGCTGCTGACAAGTCTAAAGAAGAACATGAGAAAATGCTTAAAGATGCTGAGAGTATTTTACAGGCATTAGAATTACCTTATAGAGTGGTTGTTCTTTCTTCTGGAGATATAGGAAATGCTGCATACAAAACTTTTGATATAGAAGTTTGGCTTCCTTCACAAAACATGTACAGAGAAATTTCAAGTGTAAGTAACTGTTGGGATTATCAGGCAAGAAGGATGCAAATGAGAACTAGAAGAAACGGCAAAACTGAATTAGTACATACATTAAACGGTTCTGGTATTGCTGTTGGAAGAACTTGGATAGCTATACTTGAAAATTATCAGCAGGCAGACGGAAGCGTAATAATTCCAGATGCTTTAAGACCATTTACAGGGTTTGACAAGATAGAGAAGCCTAATTAATGTTTTAACAAGAAGCTAATAAGTGTAAGTCCTAATTAGGGCTTGCACTTTTTTATTGCATCAAAAGTTTATAGAATTTTTTTATCATTATTTTCCCGCATTACGCTGTGCGGACTTCGTCAAAGAACCAAAAAGTGTATTTTTAATAACATCAATATGCCAACTATAAAAGGTTTCATTTTTGTTATTATATAATAATATATTTATAAACTAATTATAGTTTTTTATTTTCATCAACTTTTTTCGTTAAAAAGTTGCAAAAAAACAATTTGCTAAATTATATATATTGAGGTTAATAATCCTATGGAAATAAATGAAAGTTTATTAAAAATATTAAATCTAATAGAAGAAAAACTAAAAAAAGAAGAATTTCAAGAAGCTTTAACTATTTGTACAGAACAAATAAAAATTAATAAACCAATGTTAGCACTATTTTTCTATAGAGGAAAATGTTATTATTATCTTGGACTAAAAAAAAATCATTCTGAATATTTCCAATTAGCTATTAAAGATTTTGATTATTCTTTACATTTACTAAATAATACAGAAAGTAATTATACTGTTAAACATAATGAAATCTGTTTGTACAGAGGTCTAGCTAATATTCAATTAAAAAATTATGTAAATTCAATAAAAGATTTTTCAGAAATTATTAATATTGATAATTATAATATATCAGCACATTTTTATAGAGGACTATCATATTATAATTTAGGTTTAGCAAATAATAATGAAAGCTCTAAAACACATTTTGAATTAGCATTAAAAGACTTTAATAAAATATTAGAAATGGATTTTGAAAATGGATTTGATTATTACAACACATATTATAATAGAGGACTTGTCAATGGCTCTTTGAATAATTTAGAGGAATCAATAATTGATTTTAATAAAGCTGTTGAATATGGTGCAAATATTAATTATGAACAAATTTATTATAATCGTGCTGTATCATATTTTAGATTAACTTTAAATACAAAAAAGAATTATATAATATATTATAATGAATTTATAAAAGATATAAATAAAGCAATAATATTAACTGATGAAAAATATAAATATTATTATTATAAATTTATATTTCATTTTTATTTAGCTTTATATAAAGATGATAATTTTCATTTTTTCTACAATAATTTTTTAGATGACTTTAATTTTGCTTTAAAATGTGAAAAATCAAATGAATGTGAACTTTATATTAATAAAGGAATATTTTATTATTATTTAGGATTGAAATATAAAAATAATGAATATTTTAACTTAGCTGTAGAAAATTTTAATAACATATTAAATTTAATCAATAAAAATGCTAATCAATATCTATATAATAATATTCCTAATTATGCACGTTCATACTATTACATTGGATTATCTTATTTTCAATTAAAAAATTATAAAAAAGTTATTAATATAACTAATAATTTAAAAAAATATAAATTAATATATGAAAATATGTTGGAAATAAATAATGCTCAAATAGATTCTCTGTTAATAATAAATAACAAAAAATTAGAATCTAAAAAATTTCAAAATCAAATTTTATCTTTATATAAAGAGACTATAAAATTATATGATAATGTAAAATATGATAATACTAATTCTTTAACAACATTTAATATTATATTGTCAATTACAGATAAATTGAATTCATTAAAAATAGATAATTTTAAAAAAATAGATTTTATAAAAAATTTTGAATATATAACTAATTTGATTTTGAAAACTCATTTCAATATAAAATATCATTATAAAATAGAGAATAATAGTTTATATAATTACACAAGAGTTAATAAAAATATATTAAGAAGTATATTAAATAATACTTTATGGTGCAGTAATACAAAAGAATTTAATGATCCTGTTGATCCATGTATTAGAAATTTGAGAAAAGAAAAACAAAACCAATTTTATGATTATTTATTAGAAAAAATAAAAGTAGCTTGTTTAACTACACATAATGATAATACTTTAATGTGGAGCCATTATGCTGATAAACATCAAGGTATATGTATTGAATATGATATTAATAATATTTATTATAAGAATAATATTATATTAAAAAAAATTGACTATAATAAAAAATGAAAAATTTTTATTTTTTAGAAAGTAGAATTAATACATTAATTGATATTATTTTTATAGATGAAAATAGACATATAGAATATATTACTGATTTATTTACAGTAAAATCTAAAGAATGGGAATATGAAGACGAATATCGCATACTTTTTTATGATGAAAAAAATGAAAATCCAAATGGAACACTTATTAATTTAGCAATAAAAAGTATTTGTTTCGGTGTAAAGACTTCAGATGATGATAAAGATCTTGTATACAATATAGTGAATTCAATTAATGAAAAAAGGCTTGATTATAACAATGATATAATTAAACTCTATCAGGCTGAACTTGATGACAATGAGCTTTTTAAGATTAATATTAAGCCTTATGAACATAAAAGATAATTAATAATAAATGCAGTTCTTTTGGTTCTTTTATACCAATAAAAGAACTGGGGGTGTGGGGGCTAGTCCCCACAAATAATTATTTAGATACTAAAAAAGGCATGCATCATAAAATGCACGCCTTCAAAATAATTAGCTCTTATGTTTTTTATGTGTTAGAGTAAACTGCCTCTGATGAAGCCTCTTTATTATTCTTTTCTTCTTCTAAAGCTTTTCTTTTCATTTTTTGGTAAATGTATGTGTACATAATACTTGCCATTAAAACTGTAACTATATCGGCTATAGGCTGAGCCCATATAATACCTTTTATGCCGAATAATTTTGTACCTATAAGTATTGTAGGTATAAATGCTATTCCTTGTCTGCTTATAGAAAGTACTAAAGAAGGAATTGATTTTCCTAATGCTTGGAATGTAGACATAAATACAAATTGAAAGCCTATTATAGGAGCTATTGAATAACTTGCTATCAAGAATCTCACTCCATAATCAATTACCTCTTCATTATTAATAAATACTTGAACAGAAGCTCTTCCAAATATTAAAGATAAAATTAAAAGCAAAAATCCTGTTATTACACTTACAAGACAAGATATTTTTATAGCAGCATTCATTCTCTTATAATTTCTAGCAGCAAAGTTGTATCCAACAAAAGGCTGAAGACCTTGAGCAAGTCCAATAAATATTAATACTACAAGTGTAAATATTCTCTGTGCTACGCCCAAACCAGCCACAACATTATCACTATATCCAGCAGCTAAATTGTTTATAAGTATGTTTGAAGCACTCATAAGTATGTTGTTAATAGAAACAGGTATACCTATTGCAAATACATTTGAAAGTATATCAGACTTCAAAGAAAACTCTTTAAAATGTATTGATAAGAAAGATTTTTTTCTTAAAATATGGTATATGTAGTAAAAAGTAGAGCAAGCATTACCAATTATTGTAGCCAAAGCAGCACCAGCAACCCCCATATTCATATAAAGAATCATTATAGGGTCTAATACTATATTAACTACAGTACCAATCATCATACCAATCATAGCCTCTTTTGAAGAACCTTCAGCCCTTACAATCTGCCCCATAGCCATTTGGTTGACTACAAAAGGAGCTCCAAGTGCCACTATAATTAAATAATCCTTAGAAAATTGATAAGTGTTCTGACTAGCACCTGATATTTTTAATATGTCTTTCATAAATATCAAGTATATAGCCATAGAAAGAAATCCTACTATAATACTTGCATAAAAAGCAAATGCTGATATCTTTTTTACAGATTCATAATCTTTAGAACCTAATTTTCTAGATATGTAAGAACCGCCTCCTATACCAAATATATTACCGAAAGCCATAAGAAGCAAATATATAGGCATACACAATGATACAGCAGCAACCTGATTAGGGTCTCCTGTTTGTCCTACAAAGAAAGTATCTACCATATTATAAAAAACATTGACTAACATTCCTAATATTGTTGGAAGTGCTAGCGTAATTAGAGCTTTGTGTACGGGATAATTTTCGAACAGTTCGATTTTTTTATCTGTCATACGTTTGTACCTCCTTTTATTGGTTGTTAAATTATAAATTATTAAATTATAGATTATACCAAATAAAAAAATATATCAAGCGATAAAAAATAGGTTTTTTTAATTTTTTTTGATATTGTTATGGTATATTTTTATGTAAATTTATTATAATTTATCATTTTATAAAAAAATTATATAGTTTTATAATTAAAATAATGTTTGTAAAATACAAAAAATTATAAAAAGTTTATTAATATTTTAATTAAAAATTATTTTGTATACTTCTTTATAAATTTTTCTACTACATCAAACATATCTTTAGTCCAAAACTGCCAATCGCTATGATCAGCATTTTTTACAGTATAAAACTCATAAACTCTATTTTCTTTTTTTAACTTATCAGCTAAAATTTTACTCTGACTAAATGGCACAACACTATCAGTATCACCATGTGCTAAAAATATAGGCGGTAAATTATCAGCTTTTGAAATCTCATAATAAGGACTTGCTTTTTTTGCTTCTTCAGGATAATCATAAACATTTTTTCTTCCTATTAATATTCCTTCAGGACTCTCAGCATCTCCTGTAGTAGTTTTTAATGGGTCATTTCTCATTTCAAGTATATCTGTTGGCGGATAATATGCAATTATCGCATTCATATAAGGTATTGTATTATCATTATCGCTTAAAGGTATTGCTGTAAATAAAGCAGTATGTGCTCCTGATGAAGTTCCCCAAACAAATACATTATTAGTATCAACATTATATTTATCTGCATTATTTATCATAAAATTAAGTGCGTCTCTTGCATCTTCAATTTGTGCTGGAAAAATTGCTTCATCGCTTGGTCTATATTCAACTATAGAAACAACATAGCCTCTTCTAGCAAAATCTCCCATCACTACTAAATTCTGATAAACATTCTGCTTTCTCCATCTTGAACCTTGTATAAATAAAACTAATGGATATTTTGAGTTTGTATCATTTCTTTTTAGTTTTGGTGTTAATATTTGAAGAGATAAATCAATGCCGTCTTTATTTGTGTAAATAACATTTGGTGTGTAATCAACATTAAAAACAGTATTTTTTTCTTCTAATACTATATTGCCTTCTTCATTTGTGTATATTGTAAAATTATTCATACTATTATTTCCTTCATTTTTAGATGAATTATTACAAGAAACAAAAATCAAACAAAAAATAAAAATCATTAAAATTTTTTTCATTTGTGCTCCTAAATGTATATAAAAACATGTTTATATTTAGATATTACTAAAAATGTTTTATTATGTCAAATTTTTTATGCGTTAGATGAAATTATTTAAAAGTGTATAGTTGAATGAAAATAATAAAATGAAATCAAGAAATTAATTCAAAAACTAAAATATTATATATTAATTTATTTTATAATATTTTATTTATGCAATTATTAATATATAACTATACTGCATAAAATAATGCAGTATAGTTACTATTTATTAAATAAAAATTATTTTTTATATTTGTTTATAAACTCTTCAACAATATCAAACATATCTTTAGTCCAAAACTGCCAATCACCATGATCTGCATCTTTTAAAGCATAAAACTCATAAACTCTATTTTCTTCTTTTAATTTATCAGCTAAAATTTTACTTTGATTAAAAGGAACCAAATTATCACCTGTACCATGTACTAAAAATATAGGAGGCAGCTCTTTAGCCTTTGAAATCTCATAATAAGGGCTTATCTTTTTAGCTTCTTCTGGATAGTCATAAACATTCTTTCTTCCTATTAATATGCCTTCAGGGCTCTCAGCATCTCCTGTAGTAGAACCTAAAGGATCATTTCTCATTTCAAGTAAATCTGTAGGAGGATAATATGCTATAATGACATTCATATTTGGTATTGTGTTATCATTATCACTCAAAGGTATTGCTGTAAATAATGCAGTATGTCCGCCTGATGAATCTCCCCACACAAATAAATTGTTTGTATCAGCATTATATTTATCAGCATTATCAAGCATAAATTTAATAGCATCTCTTGCATCTTCTATTTGTGCTGGAAAAACTGCTGTGTCGCTTGGTCTATATTCAACTATAGCAACAACATATCCTCTCCTCGCAAAATCTCCAAGAGCAACCAAATTTCTATACACATTTTGTTTTCTCCATGCCGAACCCTGTATATAAACTATTAATGGATATTTAGCATTTGTATCAACATTAAGAAGTCTAGGAATCATTATTTGAAGAGTTAAATCTGTATTGTCTTTTCTAGCATATACAACATTTGGAATATATTCCATACTATAATGAATATTCTTTTGTTCAAATGTTACACTTCCATCTTCATTTGTAGTTGTTATTATAGTGTCCATATTACCTTCTACATTGTTGTTTGACTTACTGCATGAAACAAATATAATCAAAAAACTTAAAACAATCAATATATTTCTCATTTTTAAAACTCCTGTAAATAAAAACATGTTTATATTTATATATTACATGGATTTTATATTATGTCAATTGTTTAATATATTAGATTCAAAATTATATTAATTGTTAATTTATTTTTTGCTTTCTACTATTGTTTATTTAAATTTTTTTTGATAAACATGCTTATAAAACCATTAGCCCAACTTAATGTTCCTATCTTTATACCAATGATTAGATACTCAAAAAAATTCATCTTTTTATCAGATAAAAACTTTATATCTATATAATCATCATCTAAATTGTTCTCAAAATATCCATGATTAAAATCAAATTTATGATAGCCCGTGCCATCAAAACCAATATTGTTTGTAAAAGATTTTTTTGACGGCCAAACACATAATTTTTTTCTCTGATACATTGCAAATGAATAATAAATATCCCATAAATTGTTTTGAATATAAAGATTATTCTTTACAGCTTTTTTTATAGCTAATAAATGAAACCATGAAAATACTCCGCCGAATATTTTATGTTTAATACTTTTGTTATACCAAGAAGTATCACAAGTATCCCAAGCTATATCATTCCATTTATTTCTCCAAGTACCCCAGCCCCAGCTATGAAAAGCATATGTAAATATAACATCATGCTTATGCCTTTTAGTTGCTTGTTTATGAGCAAATGCAGTTACAGCAACAACATCTTCATCGTCTTTATAATAATTTAAGGCGTTATTCATAAACTCAAGAAAATATTTATTAGTTTCAATATCATCTTCTAAGCCTATAAAATATTCATGATTTTCAAATATGGTATTTACTGCTTTTACAGTAGAATATTTGATGCCTAAATTTTGTTCAGCTTCATACACATAAACATTTTTAAAACCATCTTTTACAGTTTTAAGATATTCTCTAAGTTCAGAAACTGACTTTTCATCTTCTTTTTTGCTAGGGGCATCTGAAAATATATATAAATCTGTCTCAGATGCTAAAGTGTTTTTCTTTAATGCTTCAATTACTCTTTTTGTGTGTTCAAGTCTATTGTATACTACCAATCCAACAGGTGCTAAGTTCATAATAAATCTCCATTTAATTTTATTAATATATATTTAGTATATTTTGTAAGTAAAGTTTTTTTATAAGTAAATAAAATTTATTAAGTAATATAAATATTGAAAAGAGTTATTGTTTTGATATTTTGAAAATAAGCAGAAAGATATATTATTTTATTCTTTAGAATTAAATAATATTTTGAGAAAATCAAATATGTTTTTAATATAAAATTAATTATAAGAAAGTCGTTTAATGATAATATATACTCATTCTTATAAGGAATGATTGATATTTTATTAGATATTAATGAGTTTTTAAATTCGAGTTCCATAATAAAAAATACTACATATTATTTTGTTGGCAAACATAATAACAAATTTTGATATTTAGTAAATATGAATATATGATATTTTTGTTTTTAAAGTTTACTTAATATACTATTTTAGTTGTTTTTTATAGCTAATATTTAATATATTTTAGTTTTAATTAGTATTATTATATAACATAATAAAATTAAAAAATACTATATATGGTAATAAATATTTATGTGATATTAAAAGTTAATTTTTGTTATTTAAAATAAAAAACCGACCTGTTTACAAGAAACAAGTCGGATATCTATAAAACTAATTTTGGTTATCGTGGAATTTTAGTTTAATGAAGGTAAGTACCAAGTTATACCTGTAGTAGTTTCAAATAATACAGGAGATAGATTAGCATTAGCAGAAGTACCTTGTTGACCATTTACATTACCATTAACATCCATCTCAAAGTACCATTCTAAGTCTTCAACAGGAGTTACATACATTTCTGCATAAGCCTGCCAAGTTAAATAATGCTGAGTTTCTTGTACTGAACCTGCTTCTTTTCTTTTTTGTGAAGTTACTGCATAACCTAAACCAGGTTCAAAATAAAGAGATACTATATCACTGCTTGCTGCCAAAGATAATATTGGTTTAACAGCTACATAGAAAGGACTAACATCATATATGTCTGATTGCTTTTGAGTATTTAAATCTATAGCATTTGCACCATTATTATAATTATTATACATATTTTCTAATGTATAATTGCGACCGAACTGATCAAGAGTAGCATAATTTCCTTTTAATGCTTGGTGATACTCTATTCTGATATAAGGATTAACTGCTACATTACCCACTTGAGTATTTAAGAAATATAATCTTAACTGCAAGCCAAGAGTTTCAATAGCATTTTTAGTTGTACCATTTTCCCAAGTACCGTTTTTATATGAAGCATATAATCTTATTAAATTAAATGCATCTATTCCTGTATAATATCTTAATTCTATTTGATTAAATCCTACACCAGTAAATTTACTACCTGCTACTCCATTAACTTTATCTGTTACAGCAACTTGTATAGGTGCTGCTATTCTTAAATTATTGTTTAAAGCATTAAATACTAATGTAGGTGTATGAACTTGTAAATATTTGTCTACATAATTGAAGTTATATCCTACCCCTATACCAAACATATCAGAAGTGTATCCTATACCTGCAGACAAAGTAGGGTTAAAATCAACCTTATTATTTTCTGTAGTACTAGGGCTTAGTATAGAACCCATCCAACCTTGATCAGCGTAAACACCAAAAGTACCTTTTATTGTACCATTTCCTAAAGTGAAGCCCAACTGATTCATTCTAGCTCTTAATTGATTGCCATGTACGAGGAAGTTAATCCAGTCATCACCGTCTACACCATACATACCAAATGCTGAAACTGATGTCATTAATAAAGAACCTATTACAGCAACTAAGAACTTTATTTTTTTGCTAACTTTTTGTATCATAAAGTTATCTCCTAAATATTTTTTATACTATTACCCATTGCTGAGTATAAGCATCAATATAACTGCTGAACAAATTTCTTTGTTCAGCATTAGAGAAAAAGTTTTATTAACTACAAGTATTGTAAAAAAAAAAAAAAAAAAACAATATGAAAATATGATATTTTTGATATTTTTTACTTAAATACAGAAAAAATTTTGTGCAAATATGAGGCTTTGTTTTCGGGCAAAATTTCGATGGATTGGGCGGCGACTGCCCGCGGCGCGCCCGAAGGGTAGCGCCTTAGGGGGTCGCCACCGAAAGTGCCTGCGACCGAATGTATAGGCCTTCAGGGCGACCGTAGGAAGTACCCGCGACTGAAAGGAGCGTGGGTATGGCTGTAGGGAGCGGTGCTAGCTGACTATTTAGCTTAACAAATTCATCAAAATTTGAACGACCTTTAGGCTTCCACCACAATCTGTATACAAATTTACAGTATACACCCCGCACGCAGAACTAAATTTAAAATATTTATAAAATTATCATTAAAATTTTATTATATTAAAAAAGTTTGTTGCACCGTGCGGTTATAATTTTTGCAATATTTTTTATTTATAAATAAATACCCAAACAACTATATTTTGTCAAAAATGAATTTTTAAAATTAAAATATTTGCGGGGCTTTGCCCCGCACCCCAGTTCTTTTGCCGATAGGCACCTACTCGGTATTGGTATAAAAGAACCAAAAAAACTGCATTTTTAATCTAAATTTAGGTTATATCCACATTTAATATATATGTTTTTTATATAAAGTTTTAGTAATTGCTTTTTTGAGAAACTTGCCTGCGACCGAAGGAAGTGCCCGTGGTGCGACCGAAGGAAGTGCCCGTGGTGCGACCGAAGGAAGTGCCTGCGGGGCAAATCTACTATTTAGTCCGAAAATTCATCAATTTGCCCGCCCTTTAGGCTCTTTGTCTGTATTTTCAATTCTTACTTTGCTATGATTTTCTGCTTTAGCCACTATCTTAGGCTTCCCGCCCAAGCTATATATAAATTTACAGTATCTGCACCGCACGCTAAGCAAAATTTACAATATCAATAAAATTTTATTATATTAGGAAATTTATTCCACCGTGCGGTTATAATTTTTTTAATCGTTAATTATTTTCTCCATACCAATCCACATTGCGTGTAAAGTACATAGCAAGAGCAATAACTGCAAATAGTCCTAATGTGCCCATGAGCAATGCATAGTCGGTTAATTGTAATATTCCAAACAAGAATATATAAACCAAAGCTTCTACTATAGCCATAGAAATAGTGTATTTTGGAGATTTGATAATATATCCTATATAAATAGAAGTTAAAGCTGTAACCATCAATGCACTTATAAAATAGCTAACATTAAAGTTAATATGTTCAGATATTGCTAAAAGCAGAAGATAAAATATTGCATTAGCTATGCCTATGAGTATATATTGTACTGGGTGTATACGTTTTTTTGAAAGCACTTCGCATAAAAATAACACAAAAAACGGAATAAATATAAATAATATAGCATATTTTACGCTTCTTGAAGTTTTTTGATAGTTATCATTGAGGAGTAAAAAAGATACTAAAACATTATTAGACTCTTGATTGCTGGTATAATATTGGTTATTGTCTATATTATTTAATCTATTAGCATTTTCATCACTAGTCCAATATTTTGTAAATGAGGTATTAAAACTTGCTATATTCCACTCAGCATTAAAACCGTTATTATTAACTTCTCTTTTTGTTGGTAAAAATCCACCTGTAAAACTAGGGTCTTTCCATTTTGAAGATATTTTAAAAGTGTTTTCAGAAGCTAATGGTGTTATTATGAGAGAGTTCCCGCCTTGAATGTCCATTGTAATATTAAAATCAAAACCGTTTAATATATTATCTCTTGAAATAGTGTACAAAAACTTGTTATTAAACATATTCAAATCTATATTAATATTCTTCTCATAATATTTAATTTCTTCATTATTATTAATTAATATATTAGGAAGTTTCATAAGATTTTTTTTGTTTCCTATGCCCAATATAATCATAGCTTCATCATAAAGTATAATAGTATTGTTTTCATCTAGATTATATATTTCATCATTATATTTATCGAACCTTCCTATAATATTTAACTTAGTATTAAAAATAGGAGCTTTAAAAATACCTCTGCTTAAACTTGTAACTTCAACATCAGCAGTAACATTATATTCATTAGGCATATAAAAAATATATTTTCTTGTGTAGCCTATTTCTTTAGTGTCGCTGTCAATAAACTTTTCTAAATATGGTATAGCAATAACTACCCCCTGTATATTTGCACTGTCTCCCACAGGCTCTATTATAGAAGAGATTGCCTCATTTTGATAACGAATCCTATCTTTTACAACGCTATTTATAAAAGTCATAGGTATTAAAAGCAATAGTCCTAATACCACTATTATTATTATTTTGAATCCTAAAGTTTTAGTTACTTCATTTATGTTTTTTATCATTTTCCATCTAAAACAATGTATATTTAAGTATTATAACTTTATTAAATTAATAATGTAAAATATATTTGTATTTTTATAGAGAGTTATTTGATTTTTTTGTATATTATAATATAATAAAGAAATTATTATATTATATTATTATTTTGTTAGTATAATCATACCTAAAAATAATTTTTTGAATCATATAATAAAATTGGATTTTAAAATGATTAAGGAAAAATTAGATAAAATTAATAAAATCGTATGGTTCATACCATTTAGAGGATTAAGAAATAAGATTAGAGAAAAATTAATAAAACCAGAACAAATAAAATGGATTAATGAATGTATAGAAAAATATAATAGACTAAATAAATCAGGAAGATTTCCAATAAAAAAAGAAAATAATTTTCATATATTTGGAGAAAATATAGCAAATATTGAGTTTGATTCACATTACTTATATCATCCTGCCTGGGCTGCAAGATGTCTTAAAGAAATAAATCCTAAAAAACATATAGATATATCTTCTATCACTTATTTTAGTACAATTGCTTCAGGATTTGTACCAATAGATTTTTATGAATACAGACCGCCGCAAATTTATAATTTAAAAGGATTTACTCCTTGTTCATGTGATATAAAAAAACTTCCATTTGAAGATAATAGTATAGAATCTATATCATGTATGCATGCAATAGAGCATATAGGTTTAGGCAGATATGGAGATGAAGTTGATCCTGATGGAGATATAAAAGGAATAAATGAGCTAAAGAGAGTAACTAAAAATAACGGTCATATACTTTTTGTTGTTCCTGTGGGTAAACCAAGAGTACAATTTAATGCTCACAGAATATATTCTTATGATATGGTAGTGGAATATTTTCAAGGTTGTAAATTAATTAATTATTCTTTAATACCTGATAATTCTGTAAAAGATAGTATTGGTATAATAAATAATGCTACAAAAGAATTAACAGATAAACAAAAATACGGATGCGGTTGTTTTTGGTTTCAAAAAATATAGTTTTGTCATAATGATATTATTCTTTAACTATAATTATGATATATGAAAAATATATTAAACTTATTTCAAAACTAAATTAATAAATATTTATAAAATAAAGTAATACCAATATTTGAGATAAAAAAATGCAGTCTTTTTGGTTCGGCCATACCTGAAGATACTTCCTTCGGTCGCTCTGAAGGACTCCTTTCAGTCGCAAAAGAATTGGGGGGCTACACTAGGGGTACGCTTCGCAGTGGGGTAGTCCCCACAAATAAAAAACTTAAAAATATTTTCTGGTAAACTAAAATCGATATATTCTAAAATAATTATATTTTGTTACATGATTTTTTTATTCAACTTTTTCCCTCGTACGAGCTGTACCACCTTGCCGCACGGTAATGCTATGCTTTAATTATAACTTTTTAGTCGTGCGGGGGAGTGCCTTTTAATGTACAATTAAATTATGAAATTTATAATAGAAATGCAGTTCTTTTGCTTCTTTTATACCAATAAAAGAAGTGGGGGTGCGGGGGCTAGCCCCCGAGAATAAAAAAACATACAAATATTTTTTGACAAACTAAAATCAATATATTCTAAAATAATTATATTTTGATTTTATTCAACTTTTTCCTGCCTTCGCACCCACAGGTACTTCCTTAGGTCGCTGTGCGGGCTTCATCAAAGAACCAAAAAGTGCAAGTACTTTGGCTTTATACTTTATAAATATTTATAAAAGAAGTATACCAATGTTTTAGCTAAAAAATGCAGCCTTTTTGTTTTTTTGGGTTATGCCTAAAGGTGCTTCCTTCATTTGCTAACTTTATACTTCTTTTCTTACAATGCTTTCATTATTATTTATTATTGATATGCAATGATTTTTTACTTTTTTTGATTTTGCTGTATCTAGAACTTTGAAAACAAAATCAAATTTATTATCTATCAAATCTTTTAACTCATCACTGAAAATATAATCAATAAATGATATAGTACCTTGAATATTTGCTGTTATAGAAGTAATAAATGATTTATCTTCTATAATAGATTTCGTTTCTTCTACATTATTTTTTATAAGTGTGATAATATCCTCTTTTAATTCTAATAATGATAAATAAATATCTTTTAATTGCACTTTTTTATCATTAACTAATTTTTCTTTAATCAATAAAATATCTCTGTTATAGAATGTTTTCTGAATAGAAGTATAAATATAAATTTTGCCGTTTATTCCATAATACTTTAATAATTTAGTAGTAATTTCTGATGCTTCATCATTGATACCGTCAAAAGACATTATAGCTGATAAATAATGACTATAATTATCATCATAGTAACGGTTTTCTTTTATATATTTAATGCTTTTAGAAATTATATCATCAAAACTTTTAATAGGTATAACCAGTTCTAATGACTTCACACATCTTTCTTTTAACTTTGCTACAATATAATCAGCATCAATATTATATTTATTATCACCGCTTGCAAGCATAATTGATGAAAGCATAGCATAAAGTATATTATACTCATGATATAAATGTTCCAATTTTGACTTTTCTATTATCTCATAAAGTTTATAAAAAGTTTCTTTGTCTTCATCATATAATTCTTTTGCTTCAAATATAAGTCCTGAAATAAAAAGAGCATTGTTATTAAGTATTGTGCTTAATAAAATACATTCTTTAGGAAAAGAGCATGTTTCTAAATATGCAGGTATAAGTTTATTTGTGTAGTAATAATATTGTTTGTTTGCTAATCCTTTAAATAATCTTTTATACAATTTTACTGCTTTTCTCATTTCAAGTTCTATATTTGCAAGAAAATAAATCATATTATTATCTTTATTTAAAATATTAATTAATCTTTTGTAAACTTCTTCATCTTTATCAGCTATAGTAAAAAGTAGTGCAGTAGTTTCTTCATAATTAATTTTTAGAGAGTCTATATAATTTAATAATGGTTTAATGAGTTTTTTATTATCATCTCTATTTATGAGGTATACCAAAATAGTTAATAATAAATGAGGTTCTTTTTTTAATAATATTTCATTGTTATTTTTTACTTTTTCTAAGTATTGATTAAAGTCTTTAGGTATATAATTTTCTAATTCTAAAAAACAATAAAAATAATATACTTGTATTTGTATGTATTTAAGTCCATCATTATTATATAAATGCACCTTAGCATATTTTGTATTATATATATATCTTTTAAATGTATTATTACAACTTTCTATTAATGCTTTTTCTAAATCTTCACCAACGCATAACCTTAAAATTATATTGGCAGTGTCGCCTTTGTATATATCTTTAATTATAGTTGCAGCGTATCTTGATATAGCTTTTTTATCTTTTTTTGAAGTATTTTCATCAAAATAAAATTTGAAAATTTCTTCAGCATCATAGCTATAATAATTTTGTAAAATAGGACAGCTATCTGTTCTTCCGTAAAAATAATCAAGGGATGCATTTTTATTGTTTTTATATTGGAATATTCTTTCAAACTTATTTTTTATTTGTTCTTCATTATTATTTTCCATATATCCCCCATCGACGGTATTTTTATACAGTATAATTAAATTTTTTTATTCTGTCAAATTTTTATTACTGTTGCTATGTTCGCCTTCGCACCCATACCTAAAGGTACTTCTTTCACTCGCTCTGTGGACTTCGTCAAAGAACCAAAAAATGCAAATATTTAACTTTTATATATAGGAAATATATTAAATAATACCATATATTTTTATATATACTTCATAAAAATGCAGTTCTTTTGCTTCTTTTATACCAATAAAAGAAGTAGGGGCGTGGGGACTAGTCCCCACAAATAAAAACTTAAATATTATAAAATAACTATATTTTGTTATATTTTCATTCAACTTTTCCCGTAGCAAAAAGTTTTTGCCCTTCGGGCACGCTTCGCGAAAGTACAAGTATAAAGTTAATACAAAATCATAATAATTTTATATGTAAGATAAATCATTGAATTTAATTAGACCTAAAGGGGGACTTCATAAAATACAGCCTTTTTGCTTCTTTGTGGCACGCCGCAAGGGCACTTCCTTCGGTCGCAAAAGAAGTGGGGGTGCGGGGGCTAGCCACCGATAACAATAAAAAAATAAATTTTAACAAACTTAAAAATTTTTAGTGCATATTAAAATAATAATTTTATATCAACTTTTTTGTCGCTCAAAAAAGTTGCAAAAAACACAAGTACTATAGCTTTGTATTTTTTAAATATGTATTAAGTATAAAATAATGTTTGCATTTTTGGATATGCTTAAAAGCTAATTTTTTAATGCAGTTCTTTTGCTTCTTTTATACCAATACCGAGTAGGTGCCTATCGGCAAAAGAAGTAGGGGCGTGTACCCTAGGGCACGCTTCGCAGGGGGCAAAGCCACCACAAACAAAAAACTTAAAATATATTTTAATAATCTATATTATTATTTTTTAAGAACTCTATGGCAGGCTCTATATTTTCAGCGGCTAATTCTTTCATATTATCCATAATTGCATTCATTTCATATCCATCATTCTTTTCTAAAGCTATTTCATAAGATTTATTAAAATACTCTAATGCTTCACTATTCAATTTATTATAATTTTCTATATTGTTTTTTTCTTTTAAAGCCAATCTTGATTTCACTTCTCCTATATTATTAGGAGGAAGGGCAAGTTCAGAATTTATTTCTAATGCTTTATATAAATTTTCTAATGCCTTGTCATATTCTTTTAATTTTACATAACAGCTTCCCAAATTATTAAAAGCATATTCATGTTCTTTATTTAATTTCACAGTCATTTCATAATCTTTAGAAGCTTCTTCATAATTGTCTAATGCCTCATTAGCAAGACCCCTATTATAATATGTTTCATAATAATTAGGATTTAATTCTATAGACTTATCAAAATCTTTTACAGCCTCTTCATACAAAGATAAATCAAGTTCAGCAATCCCTTTATCATAATATATTTTATAATTATCCGCGTCTAATTCTATAGCCTTTTTATAATCACTAATAGATTCTTTTATTAATCCTGCATTATATTTGGCAATAGCTCTTTCACAATAACATTCATATCCAAGTTTTATCGCCTTAGTATAATTTTTTATGGCTTCATCATAGTTTTCTGACCTTTCATTTAAAGTGCCTCTCAAATTATATAAATAAGCTTTATCAGAATCTGACTTTGCATTATATAAAACTTTATCAAAATCTTTCATTGCCTCATCATATAAATTCAAATTAATCTTTGCCATAGCTATTTTATAATAAGCCTCTATATAATCACTATCTAATTCCAAAACTTTATTATAATCTTCAATAGCTTCTTCATAAAGTTCTAAATCAGATTTATTATAAATATCAATCATCTTTTGCAAGTTGTAAATAGCTTCTTCGTATCTTTCTTCTATAAAAGCATTTTTACCTAATTTAAATAATTGCTGTATTTCTTTTTCTATCATTTATTTATCCTGAGTAGAAATTTAGAATTCAAATATTAAAATATTTTTATAATTTTTCAATTAAATTGAGGCTTTGCCTTATAAAAATGCAATATATTTATAAGCCAAAGCCATGCAAATAATAAAAATAAAGAAAGTTAAAAATTTGCAGTATATAGTAAAACAATTATTCTATATTAATTTTTTGTTGTTCTTTTTCCCGCGTACGAGCTGTACCACCTTGCCGCACGGTAATGCTATGCTTTAATTATAACTTCTTAGTCGTGCGGGGGAGTGCATTTTAATGTACAATTAAATTATAAAAATTATAATAAAAATGCAGTTATTTTGGTTCTTTTATACCAATAAAAGAAGTAGGGGTTTGGGGACCAGTCCCCAAAATATAAAAACAAAAATTGATAAATTAAAAGTTTTCAAATATATAATAAGTTTTTTTGTCAACTTTTTCCCGCCTTCGCACCATAGGCACTTCCTTCGGTCGCCCTGAAGGACTCCTTTCAGTCGTGGTGCGGACTTCGTCAAAGAACCAAAAAGTGCAAATGTTATAGCTTTATATGTTTGGAATATATAAAGCTAAAATAATATTTATATTTTTTATATATAAAAAAATATACTTCATTAAATGCAGTTATTTTGGTTCTTTTATACCAATAAAAGAACTGGGGGTGCGGGGGCTAGTCCCCGCAAATAAAAAAACATAAAAAATATTATTAATTTGATTTAAATACGGCACAGTTGTATAATTTAAATCATTCATTATTATTAATAGGAGCTATATTATGAATTTTAATTTTTATATGCCAAGTAAAGTAATATTTGGTACAGGTTCTCTGAATAAACTACATGAACAAAAACTTCCGGGCAAAAAAGCATTAATTGTTACAGGCGGTACTTCTATAAAGAAATATGGTTATTTAAATAGATTAGAAGAAGAATTAAAAAAAGCAAATGTAAGCTATGTTTTATTTGACAAAATTTTACCAAACCCTATAAAAGACCATGTAATGGAAGGAGCTGCTTTAGCAAAAAAAGAAAATTGTGATTTTGTAATAGGTATAGGCGGTGGAAGCAGTATTGACTCATCAAAATCTATTGCTGTAATGGCGGCAAATGACGGAGATTATTGGGATTATATATTTGGCGGTACTGGTAAAGGTAAAGCAATACCTAATGACCCTCTTCCAGTGGTAGCAATAACAACAACTGCAGGCACAGGTACAGAAGCTGACCCTTGGACTGTTATCACTAACGGCAATGAAAAAATAGGTTTCGGTTATGAGAAAACTTATCCTTATCTTTCTATAGTAGACCCTGAGCTTATGAAAACAGTTCCTCCTAAACTCACTGCTTATCAAGGTTTTGATGCATTATTCCATAGCACTGAGGGTTATATTAACAAAATTGCAACAGATATGAGCGATTTGTTTGCATTAAAAGCAATAGAGCTTATAGGAAAGAGTTTGGCTGATGCTGTTAAAGACGGAAACAACATGAAAGCAAGAGAAGATGTTGCTATGGCTAATACTTTATCTGGAATAGTGGAAAGTACTTCAAGCTGTACATCAGAACACTCTATGGAGCATGCTTTAAGTGCTTATTATCCAAAACTAGAGCATGGTGCGGGTCTTATTATAATAAGTAGAGAATATTACACTACAATAGCAAATGCTCATGATTGCGATGAAAAAATGATTGATATGGCTAAGGCTTTAGGTAAAAAAGATGCTGCTAAGGCTATGGATTTTGTAGAAGCTTTGGTTGATTTACAGAAGGCTTGCGGTGTAGATAATCTAAAACTTTCCGATTATGGTATTACTAAAGAAGATTTGCCAAAAATAGCTAAGAATGCTAGATTTGCTATGGGCGGATTGTTTGAATGTGATCCTCATAACTTTACTGATGAAGAAGTATTAACTATATTAGAAAAATCTTATAGATAATATTTTTTATTAAAAAACATTTAAAAGCTATAGTATTACATTCATTTTAATGCTATAGCTTTTTTATTATATTCTTTTATAATGGTTTTTATTTTATAATATACAATGCAAGATAGATATTATATTAGGAGTTGTTTATGAAGAAATTAAATAGTTTAGGTTTTAAGATACCGTTTGTAATATGTTCTATAGTTGTTTTAATTATAATAGTGATGTTAATATCTTCTGTTAATATAGCAAGCACTGGTATTAGTAAAAGCAAATTAGGCGGTTTTGACAGCACTATAGCTGGATATGCATCCGTTTTAGATACTTGGTTTGATTTGCAAACATCTCTAATAAGTACATATTCTGTAACTCCTACAGTTGTGAAATATTTAGAAAATGACGTTAATTTTACTGAAGAATTATTGTCTGAAACTATAAATAAATTCAAAGATAATAATCTCTATCTCATTAATTTTGGTATAGCCGATTCTGAAGGGGATATATTTTTAGATTCAATGTCTTCTTCTGCTTTGGGTAAAAACCTTAAAGATTATATTCCCAATGCTTGGAACAAATTGATTGCTTCAAATACAGACAGCGTTGTTTATGCTGATGAACTAATGCAATCAGAAATTACTTCAAAATGGGCTATGCCTGCTATAAAGCCTGTTAAAGATTCGTATAATATTACAATAGGCTATATTTATATTTTCTTAGATTGGTATATGCTTCATCAAACTCATTTCACAGGTATAGATTTAGGTAAAACAGGAGGGCTTTTTATAACTACTGATAAATTATATAATATAATGGATTCTTTATATGAAAATATAGCAGTTATGAAAATAAATCCTGTATATCAAGAAGCTTTTAGAAGCGGAAATGTAGACGGAAATTTAACATATGAAATCAATGGTCAAAAAAGAACAGCTGCATATCATAAATTAAAAAACCAACCATGGATAATTGCACTTGCTATGATGAACTATGAAATATATGAACAAAACATGAAATTAATAATAGCTATAAGCATAATAGGTATAATATCTACTATTATTTTAGCTATACTTGTTAATTTGTTTATAAGAACAATTACTAAGCCATTAGAAATAGTGGTAGAAGAGGCATCAAAAATAGAGCATGGCGATTTAAGCAGTTCAAAACAGCGTATAAAACCAAGAAAAGATGAGATAGGCATTTTATCAAAATCTTTTGTGAGTATGAGAAATAAACTAGTAGAAACTATCACAGAAGTTAATGAGGCTTCTAATAATATAGTTAATGCTGCAAAAGAGCTTTCTACTAGTAATACAGATTTATCAAGAAGAACAGAATCACAGGCTGCAAGTTTGGAAGAGACTGCTAGTTCTATGGAAGAGATGGCTTCTACAATAAAATCTTCTACCGATTATGCTATAACAGGAAATAATATGATGGTTTCTTCAAAAGATGCTATAGAAAATGCTGGAAGTATTATTACAGAAACTACAAAAAATATAGAAGCAGTATTTGAAGCTAGTACAAAGATAAAAAATATTACAAAGATAATAGAAGATATTGCTTTTCAAACTAATATATTAGCACTTAATGCTGCAGTTGAAGCGGCAAGGGCAGGCGAGCAGGGCAAGGGATTTGCAGTTGTTGCTAGCGAGGTTAGAAATTTGGCTCAAACTACTCAGTCATCTGTAAAAGATATTACTGATTTGGTAGATAATACAAATGAAAAAATAAATAAAGCAACAGAAACAGCTCATCAATCACAAGAAATATTTATTGATATTCAGCAAAAAATAGAAGATACTGCTAAAATAATGAAAAACATTAGTTCTACTGCAATGGAGCAACAGGCAGGTGTTGATCAGGTAAATATTGCTGTTTCAGAGATGGATACTGTTACTCAGCATAATGCTTCTTTAGTTCAAGAGAGTGCTTATACTTCTGATAATTTGCTTAAGCAGGCAAGAAGTCTTCAGGAGGCTATTAGCTTTTTTAAATTAAGCAGTGATGATGTAAAAAAATCAAAAGAAGATAAATCTAGTAAAAAAATAGATATTACTCCAAAAAAAGATGATATTAAAAAAGTTAATATAGAGTCAAAACCGTTAAGACCAGTTAAAAAAGATGTAAGTATATCTAATGACAGAGAGTTTGGAGAAACTTTTTCAGGATCTGGCAATATAACAGATGATGGTTTTAGTACTTTTTGATTATAATTATTAATTTTATTTTGATTGTATAATGGAGATTTATGACTTCATTATGCAATCAATTTCTTCTTTTGTTAAATATTCAAAACTTCCTTCTTTAAGTTCATTTAGAAATATATTATTAATTCTTAGTCTTTTTAATATGATAACTTCAAAGCCTATCTTTTGGCACATTCTTCTTATTTGTCTGTTTCTTCCTTCTGTAAGAATTATGTTAAATGAGTTTTTTGCTGCTCTTTTTGTTTTAGCAGGCTTTAATTTTTTGCCATCTAAAGATATTCCGTATTCAAGTTTTTTTAATGCACCATCTGGTATATTATCATTTACCTTAACATAATATTCTTTTTCACAGTTAGAGTTTTCACCTATTATTTTTTTAGCAAATACCCCATCATTTGTAAGAAGTATAAGACCATTACTATCTTTATCTAATCTTCCAACAGGATAAACTCCTTTTACTTCATTATTTAATAGTTGATAAATGGTTTTTCCTTCATCTCTGTTTGTAGATACAACATATCCTCTTGGCTTATTTAATTTGATATATATTTTACTCTCTTCATCCTTATTGCATTCTACTTTATCTGTTTCAGTAACTTGAGTTGCAGGGTTTAGTATTATTTCTCCGTTTACTTTAACTTTGCCGTTTTTTATAAGATTGTCAGCTTCTCTTCTGCTTGCTATGTTTAGAGAAGCAATATATTTGTTTAGTCTCATATTTTTCTATTTCTTTCATTAAAAAATTAAAAATAATATTATCATAATATATATTTAAATCAATTAATATAAATATTATGTTATTGCAATACGATATATTAAGGAATGGAAATTATAATTTTATATTTTATAGTTGACAATTTTTATTATTAATAATATAATTGTGCAAGTTATTGGATATAATTGCTTAGCTATAAATATTAAGGAGAGTGCGCTATGAAATTCTATAGAAGTATGCGAGACATTTCTCGCTACCTCATAATCATTTGTCTATTCATATGCTTAGGTTCATTTGCTGTTTATGGACAAAGTGCTAGTGTTTATTTCGAAACAAGAGTGCTTTATAATTTTGAAACACTAGATGAATGGCAGCCTATATCAAATGGAAGTCGTTTCATGTTTACAGGCGATAGAACAAATGAAAATGGTGTTGTAATGAAATACCCAAATATGAGATTATTTGCAACTAAACCTTTTGGTATGGGTAATCAAGGTTACAATTCCACTAATTCATTATCAGTAAGTGTATCATTCTTTAGAAAAGGATACAATTTCTTTGATTTAGTACCAACAGTACAAAAAATTATCCCTGGTAAAGCTCAAACATTTGATGTATGGGTATGGGGTGGAAATTATGATTACACTATGGAAATGTTATTTGAAGATTATCGCGGTTATACTTATACATTGCCTATTGGTTCTTTAAAATATATTGGTTGGAGAAATTTAAGCACAGCAGTTCCTTCTTATATACCTCAAGAGGAGCCTTATGTTCCTAGAGCTAAAGGTTTAAGATTCTTGAATTTCCGTTTCTGGGCTTCACCTGAAGAAAGAGCTGATAATTTTGTTGTATTATTAGACTATTTCCAAACAGTTACAGATACATTTAGAGAATCTTATGACGGTTCTGATATAGAAACTACTCTTGGTCAAGAAGTAGGCGGAAGTTCTGCTGAACAGTATGCTGAAGGCGGTGCAAAAGTTGTTGGTGAAGACGGTGGTACTACTACTACTGGTGATACTACTCAACAAGAAGCGCAACAATAAGGTTTTAGAAGGAGAAAAAATACAATGAAAAGATTAAGTATTTTTATAACAATGTTGATTTTAACTGTTGCATTCTTGTTATTCGCACAGGATGCAGCACAAGATAATGGTCAAGAAGGAAATAATAATTTTGTTACTGAATCTTATACTAATTTCTTAATAGATGATTTTGAATTTGCTAATACTTGGCAAGCATCTATGCCTAGAGATTATGGTGTTATTAGTATAATTCGTCGCGAAGGCGGTCCTGCTGATGTTACTGCTGAAAACGCTGATGCTAATAAATATATTTTGGGTGCTAAAGTAGAGTATTTTAAAACTGGTTATCCTTGGTTTTCTGTTACTCCTCCTAGACCTGTTAAAATTCCTGGCTTCACTAAAGAAATTAGCGTTTGGGTTGCTGGAAGAAATCATAACAATAGAATGAGCTTCTATATTTATGATATTAATGGTAAACCTCAAAATATTGGTGATGAGCCTCTTAACTTTATGGGTTGGAAAAAAATTACTGTACAAGTTCCTGCTAAAGTTAAACAAGAAGATTTTAGAGGTCAAACTGAACAAGGTATAAGCTTTATGGGTATCAATGTTAAAGTTGATCCTAGAGATTCTTATGGTAAATATTATATTTACTTCGATAACTTGGAAGCTAGAACTGATATGTATTTAGAAACTTATAAAGAAGCTGATGATCCATTAGATACTTGGTAATTAGATTTCTTTTAGATATAATAAAAGGTGAGGTATTATTAATTACTTCACCTTTTATTTTATACAATTTTTTATTATGGAGAAATTATGATTAATAAACTTTTACTAATAGGTTTTGTATTACTTTGTATTTATGCTATTACTACAAGAATAGTAAACAATAGAAAAGACAAGAACAAAGATGATAATAAAGATAATAAAGATTAATTATTTCTTTTATTGATTTTTATTATTTTTCTTTTTCTTGCATTATTTTGCTTATTTTTTTTCTGAGATTCTATATTAACATCTGCTAAACTTTTTTCTTTACTACTTTCTTTATATTCTTCTAAGCTTTCTATTTCTAATATTACTTCACGCACTTTATTTATCTTCCAAACTAAACTATCATCTACTACTGGCATTATTAATTGATTAAGATTCTCTTTATCAAAATAAACCCCAGACCCTTCTAAAGAAACTAATTTTGAAACCTTCTTAGCATCTATTTTAGAATATTTATCAAGTTTTATATACATATTATAATGCCCTTCTATCACTGATAATACTCTAACCCTTTTTAATATAACTTTTAATTTGGCTATACTAAATATATCTTCCATCTCTTTAGGCATTTTTCCATATTTATCTATCATATATTCTTTAGCCATATCAATATCTTCATCGCTTTGTGAACGCATTATTAATTTATAAACAGATATTTTTTCTTTAGGGTCTGATATATATTCATCTGGTATAAATAAATTATGCTTAAAATCTATAACAGTATCAAAAGTAACCTCTTTTATTTCTCCCTTATATTCATTAGTAGCCTCTTCAAGCATTTGTGTATAAAGCTCATAACCAACCTGATAAATCATACCAGATTGCTCTTTACCCAATATATTGCCTGCACCTCTTATTTCTAAATCTCTCATTGCTATCTTAAAACCAGCACCTAAATCTGTGTGTTCTGATATAGCTTGAAGCCTTTTATAAGCTACTTCTGTTAATGCTAAGTTTTCAGGATAAAACATATAAGCATAAGCCTCTCTATCACTTCTTCCAACTCTTCCTCTCAATTGATAAAGTTCTGAAAGACCTAGTTTATTAGCATTGTCTATTAATATAGTGTTGGCATTAGGTATATCAATTCCGTTTTCTATTATTGTGGTGGATACTAATATATCATATTTATGATTAATAAAATCTGACATAATTTTTTCTAACTGAACACCAGTCATTCTTCCATGTGCTACACATATAGAAGCTTT
The DNA here is from genome assembly GCF_009755885.1 of Brachyspira sp. SAP_772. Lineage (NCBI taxonomy): Bacteria > Pseudomonadati > Spirochaetota > Spirochaetia > Brachyspirales > Brachyspiraceae > Brachyspira > Brachyspira sp. SAP_772. The sequence goes on from NZ_VYIX01000002.1 coordinate 643,737, forward strand.
TGGGCATAGTTTTTTTATCATTAAGGCAAATGATTCTATTGTGTCTATTCTATTATACAGATAAAATACTTGACCATTTCTTTTTAATTCTCTCTCTATTGCACTTACAACAGTGTTTTCATTAAACTCCATTACGTAAGTTTTTACAGGTATTCTATTTAGCGGAGGAGTTTCTATTATGCTTATATCTCTTATACCTGTTAATGCCATATTCAATGTTCTTGGTATTGGTGTTGCAGATAATGTAAGCACATCGGTTTCAAATCTAAGTTTTTTTAATGCTTCTTTATGTTTTACACCAAATCTCTGCTCTTCATCTATAACTATTAAGCCTAAATTTTTAAACTTAATATCATCAGATAAAAGCATATGTGTGCCTATGATGATATCACAAGAACCATTTTCAAGCATTTCTTTATTTTTTTTAGCCTGTCTTGAAGAGACAAATCTATTTAAGACTTCTATACGAACAGGAAAATCTTCAAATCTTTTTTTGGCATTATTATAGTGCTGCTGAGAGAGTATTGTAGTAGGGCAGAGTATTGCACATTGTTTACCCGCCATAACAGCTTTAAATATAGCCCTAAAAGCAACCTCAGTTTTTCCAAATCCAACATCTCCGCAAACAAGCCTATCCATCATCTTGTCACTTTCCATATCTGATTTTATATCATTAATAGCCCTTAGTTGATCAACAGTCTCTTCATAACTAAATGAAGCCTCAAAGTCGTCTTGCCACTGAGTGTCTGGTCCATAAATATTTCCATGAACACTAGAGCGAATTGCATATATTTTTATAAGGTCTCTTGCTGTAGCCAAAGCATCTTCTCTAGCTTTACTTTTTATTTTATCCCAAGCACTTCCGCCTAATGCTGTTAATTTTGGCTCTTCTCCGCTTCCAGATATATATTTCTGCACAAAGTTCATCTGCTCTACTGGTATATAAAGTTTATCTCCTTTGGCATACTCTAATGTTAAATAGTCTTTTTCTTTTCCGTTTGAGAGTTTTCTCGTTAAGCCTAAATATTTACCTATACCATAATTTACATGAACTGCATAATCACCTATGTTTAAATCAACAAATGTTTCTATAATATTTTTATTTACTTTCGGTATCTTTTTTACTCTTTTTCTTTTTCTTCCAAATACTTCCCAGTCTGCTATAAATATTGTTTTTATATCATCTTTAATAAAGCCTGATGCTGATTGTGTTGTTATTATATAGAAGTTATTTTTGTTATTAGAGAAATCAAGATTTTCTTCATTATCTATTATATTGTTTTCTTCTATTGTTTTACTCTCTTCATTAATGTTTTCTTCTGAGGCAATTAATTTAGGCTCTAAATTATCCATTATCTTATAGAACCTTTTTGCTTGGTCATAATGACTAGTAGAGAGTATAATAAAATAATCTTTTTTTCTATAATCCTTAATATAATCCAAAAACTCTGTTAGCTTTGATTTGAAAGAAACTCCTTCTTCAAAACTAAATTTATGAATATTATTATCTACTATAAAGGGGCTTAAATTAATTGCATTTTTTATAATGTTTTCAAAATAATTTATATCTATATAAAGTGAGTTTATATTATCATAAATAGATTTAAATATATTATCTATATCATTAAAATTCTCTTCTGTAGTTGATAAAACATTTATTAGCTTATTTTTTAATTTTAATGCATCATCTGTAAATATAATGCTTTCATTAGCATAATCAAATATAGTTTGCAAGTTGCTGTTAAATATTCCAAGTAAGTTCTCATTTCCTGCAAAATATTTACTTTTTTGTATATTGTCTTTTAATTCACTGTCAATATCTTTATCTAAAAACTCTTCTATAAGTGAATCTTTATAAATTGATTCCCTCACAGGATATATTGTAATCTCTTCAATATTTTTATATGACTTTCCATCTTCTATATTAAAAAACCTTATACTCTCAACTTCATCATCAAACAATTCTATTCTAATAGGGTCATTGTAAAGAATAGAATATATATCTATTATACTCCCCCTCACAGCACAAGTACCAACCTCAGAAACTTCTCTCTCTATCACATATCCTAAATCATATAAATTAAGCCTTAAAGAATCAATATTTAATTTGTCATTAACTTTTATGTTGATTGTATTATTTTTTAATGTTTCTTTGTTTGGAAGTTTTCTTGCGATTGATTTTATTGTTGTTATTAAAATAAATTTATCTTCATTAATTAATTTATATAAAATACTTAATCTGTCTTGCACTATATCTGTAATTGGAGACATTTTTGTAAAAGGTACGCTGTCATAATCTGGAAAATAATAATTCTCAATATTATAAAAGTTTAAAGCTTGACTTAAGAGCATAGCTTCATTTTCATCTTCTTTTATAATCATTAAGCTTTTATTTTTATCATTAAAAAGAGCAGCAAAAAAAAGAGAATCGCCTCCTCCTTTTATGCCATATATGTTTTTTACAGTGTTTAAATCAAAAGATTTGTATTCTTCGCTATTTTTAAACTTTTCTATTAAGATATTTGATATTTCAGTATTTTCCATAAATATAATAACTACAACAAAATAAATTATTCTATAAATATAAACAATATTTTATTAAATAGCAATATATTATAATGTTTGTAATTCTAAATTTTTATTGTATAATTTTATTAATTTTTTGATTTTATTATATTAGAGTTTGTATGTTAAATGATATAAAAAAGAATATATGTATAATAACAGATATTAATGGTATATACGGCTATGGACATTTTACCCGTATGAGTCTTATTGCTAATAAATTAAGTGATATATATGATTTTACTTTTTCTTCTATAAATAATGAAAGTGAATTATATAAAAGAACTGACATAAAAACTATTGAGTTTAATAAGATAGGAGAAATAAAACCATACATTATAATTGTTGATGCGAGAGAAGTTGAAGAAAAATATATAAGTTATTTAAAAAAAATATCATCTGTTATAATAATAGATAGTATTGGAAGTGAGAGAAGGTTGGCTGATATTGTAATAGAAATGCTTCCTAATTTGGATAACTCTAAAGAGGTAAATATTAAGCCATTTATTGCTACAATATTAAATAATTCTATAAAACCTATATATAATGAAGAATCTCTAATACTTGTTTATTTGGGGTTCAATAAACAACTAAAAGATAAAGCAATTCAAATAATATCAAAAATAAATAATAAAAGATTTATAGTAATAGATGTTAAAAAAGAAAGTGAGTTTTCTAATATAGAGTATATTGATTTTTCAAAAGATATATTTGCTAATTCATATTCTGGAGTTATAACATATTTTGGGCTTACCGCTTTTGAATGCATAGAATCAAAAATTCCTACTATACTTTTTTCACCTACTAAGTATCATGATGAATTGGCTAATAAGTGTGATGATATATTTTTTAATTTGGGTTTTTTTGAAGAAGCTGATATCAATGAGAGTGTAAAAAAAATAGAAGCTTTTATAAACAATAAAGAAAAGCAAAGTAGTTTGATAGAGAATGCTCGGCAAATAAATACTGATGAATCTATAGAGAGATTAAAGACTATTTTTTATAATATTAAAGATTTTAAAGATATAAAATGTCCTTTCTGTAAAAGCTCTAATATAGAGAGAAAAAACAGAAATTTAGAATCAAATTTATATAAATGTCATCATTGCAATACTTTGTTTAGAAAATATTTTTTATCTCCTTTTACAGATTATTCATCAAAATATTTTGTAGAAGATTATAAAAAACAATACGGCAAAACCTATGAAGAAGATGTTGAAAATTTAAGCCGATTAGCAAAGAGAAGAATAGAAAAAATAAAAAAAATAAAACCAAACGGAAAAGTATTAGATATTGGAAGTGCTATGGGTTTTTTTCTTAAAGAGGCTTCTAAATATGGATATATTACTGAGGGCATAGAGATAAGCGAGTATGCTTCAAATTACTGCGTTAATACTTTACACCTAAATGTGCATAATTGTTCTTTGCTTGATTTTAAGTATAAAGAAAAAGAATATGACATAATTACGGCTTGGTATGTTGTGGAGCATATTTATAATTTTGATAAAATTTTTGAACATATTTTGTATTCCCTAAAGGATGATGGAATATTTGCTTTAGCTATGCCTAATGGTTATGGGGTTAGCGGAAGGTTTAATAAAAATTATTATTCTATAGTTCCTAGTGACCATGCTTTTGAGGCTAATCCTAAATCTTTGGATATGTTTTTTTCTAAATATTCTCTTAAAAGAATTAGTTTAGAAAATCAGAGTGTTTATTATAATAGATTTACTGATGTATTTAAGATTTTTAAAAATTCTAAACTATCAGAAAAACTATATAAAAAACTCGCACAAAAATTTAATTTGGGTGATACGTTTGAGTGTATATATCAAAAGGTGAAATAGTATATTGCAATAATAATTTTATTGTTTATAATAAAAGTTAACATATTTTATTGGTTAAAAAATGGAAGAAGATAAATATATTTTTGAAAAATTAAAACTAAATTTAGACAGAAACTTTCCTGTAGATAATAATATAGATAATGATAAAGAATATTCTAATAATAATTTAAATAATTCTAATGATGAAAGTTTAGTGATATTAGAAACGAAAAGAAATATATCAAAAATAAAAGAATATTCAAAAGAGATTAATGATGCTGAACTTAATCCTGCTTTATCTGAAATGATTTCTATACTTGACAATATGGTTGCTTATTCTAAGGCTAACAAAGAAGGAGAGAAGAAACTTGAAAAGATAAATGAATATCATCTTCCAACTGCTATAAAAATGCTTAAATATTATATTGATTTTTGCAATTTACCTGTTAAAAATTCCAATATAGAAAACACTTCTTTAGAGATAGAAGATGCTATAATAAAATTAAATGAGGCTTTAAAAAAAATGCTTCTTGAGATGAATGAAAATAAATTAATTGACATAAATAGCGATATAGATGTATTAAAAAATATGCTTGAAAAAGATGGATTAATATAATTTTTTTGGAGGTTTTTATTTATGCAAGAAAATAATAATAATTCTTTAAGTTTAGAGATTCAAAAAAGTATTGATTCTAAAATAAGTGAGAATGATAATAACAAAATAAAAGAATTATCTAATAGTATAAATTTAGAAGATTCTGTTTCTATAATGTCTTATGGTTCTGCTGCACAAAGTAAAATGGTACAATTTTCTGAAAATACATTAAGTACTGTGATGAATAAAGATTTGGGAGATATAGGAAACACTATTAGTGATTTGATAGTAGAGCTTAAAGGTTTTGATATAGAAAAAGAATCTAAAGGGATATTTGGCTTTTTTAAGAAAGGAATTAATAATTTGGGTAAATTAAAAACTAAATACTCTAAAGTTGAAGTTAATATTGATGGAATAATAAAGATATTAGAAAATCATCAAAGAACATTGTTAAAAGATATTAGTATATTAGACCAAATGTATGATTATAATTTAGATTATTTAAAAGAGCTTGAATTATATATTAAAGCTGGAAAAGAAAAATTAAATAATGATATAAACAAAAAAATATTAGAACTTGAAGAGAAAGCAAAACAAACCAACACAGCAGAAGATGCACAAGCTGCAAGAGATTATAAAGATTTAGCTAATAGATTTGAAAAGAGATTACATGATTTAGAGCTAACCAAAACAGTATCAATACAAACTATACCTCAAATAAGAATGGTTCAAAATAATAATGTAGTTATGAGTGAAAAGATTCAATCTACACTTGTTAATACCATACCTTTGTGGAAAAATCAAATGGTATTAGCTATAGGGCTTTATCATTCTAATGAAGCAGCCAAAGCACAAAGAGCTGTTACTGATACCACTAATGAACTTCTTAGAAAAAATGCTGACATGCTAAAAACTTCTACTATAGAAACAGCAAAAGAGTCTGAAAGAGCTATAGTTGATATTGAAACATTAAAGCATACAAATGAACAATTAATTTCTACATTGGACGAAGTAATAAAGATACAAAAAGAGGGCAGAGAAAAGAGAAAAAATGCTGAAATGGAATTAGTAAACATTGAAAATGAACTTAAAAACAAGATATTGAGTATAAAAGAGTAATTATGATATATTTAAAATATGTTTTTAATAATGAATATAATGGCAATATAGAAAGTTTATCAAAAGAGATGGCTTACAAGCATTATAATAAAGATGGTTTGGTAATAAAAAGAAATGATAATGGTAAGCCTTATTTTGAAAATGAGAATAATATATTTTTTAATGGTTCTCATACCAATGATTTAATTTGCGTTGGAATGTCTGATAGTCTTATAGGGGTTGATGCTGAGTTTATTAAAGAGAGAAAATTTTTAGATATTGCAAGTGAATATTTTTCTTTTAAGGAGTGCAAGTTTTTAAAGTCTTCAAAAAAATTAGAGATAGATTTTTTTACTTTGTGGACATTAAAAGAGGCTTATGTTAAAAAACTTGGTAAAGTGATTTTTGATATAAAAGATTCTATAGAGATAGATTTAGATGAAAGAGTGATATATAATGCTGATAATTTATTTTTTGCTACATTTATTCTTGATGATTCTTACATAATAAGTTTATGTTCTGATATGAAAGATAGAGATATTATAATAACTACTGATGATTTTAATCTTAATATGCTATTTTCTTATCCTGTGCTTCCTCAGATAGATATTTCTATATAGTAGTTTGATTTTTTATAGCTATTGACTTTTTTTGTTCAAGTGTATACAATTATATTACTTGGCGGAGCTTTGAAGTTTGCCGAGGAGTTATGAGTATGAAAAAAACTATATTATTTTTATTGAATATATTTATACTCTTTAGTAGTAATACACTTTTCTCTCAAGATATAACTTTTAAAATCACAGGTATATCTGGAGTTGCTTTTATAGAAAGAGCTGATAAGTCATTAAGGGTTTTCAGAGGCAGTGAAATACATGAAGGCTATAAATTATCAGCAAACAGTAATACAACAGTAGAAATTACAGTATTAAAAAATGGAAACAATATAGGAAGTATTTCTTTAAATGAAAGAAGTATAATGATGGTTAATTCTTCTATTTCTAGTGAAGATTCTTATATATCATTGTCTTTACTTCATGGATATTGTACTCTTAGTATAGAAGATGATTATCAAGTACATACCGCTAATGTTTCTTCTATGGTTACATATAATAACACTCCTGCAAAGCTTGAGATTGCTTTTTCTGAAGATGGTTCTACTATAGTAATTCCTATTAATTCTAAAGTTAATGTTTATACGGATAATGATGAGAGAGTAATTAATCCTAGAGAAGTTTATATAGCTAATTTCGATGGAAATAATAAGGTAGTAAAACAGGGCAGTGATACAGATCCTTTAGTATTTTTAAATAGAGGTGAAGAGAATGCAAGGTTGGATTCTACTTCTACTATAGAAAGTTTAATTTCTGCTATGGAGGATATTTCTCAAAATGATGTTGCTGCAGTTTCTAGGGTATCATTTACTGACGTAGATAATAGCGAAAAAGATATTTATAGTTTTGAGATGAAAAAAAATAGAATGATAGCTGGTAATGAGGGATATTATAGTTCTATAGTTAGACTTATTAATTCAGACTCTGTAAGGAAAAATGAGATGATACCTTATGCAAGAAAATCATTAGGATTATATAGTGCAAATCAAAGGGCTATTAGTAAGATGGACTCTGCATTAAATAGAACACGCGATAAATTTAACAGAATTAAAAAAGAGTTTGACAGCAAGATGTATGGTGTTTCTGAATAGCTATTAATTTTAAGCTTATAATCTTTTATTCTAATATTTATTTAAAATTCATTATATTATAAAAAAGGTATTAAATGAGTAAGGTAGTTATAATTAAATGTGATAATTATGATTTGGATATGGTTAAATCTGCCATTAATCGCGGTATAGATTTACTTGGGGGTATAGATTTATTTGTTCACAGTAACGATAAGGTATTATTGAAGCCAAATTTATTAGCGGCAGAAACAGCTGATAAATCTGTAACTACACACCCTATTGTTTTTGAAGCTATAGCATCAATTTTACAAGAGAAGGGTTGTAAAGTTTCTTATGGAGATTCACCCGGTGTTGGAAAGGGAAGCAGTGTTGCTATGAAGGCTGGTATTGATGAGGTTGCCAGTAGACTTAATGTAGAATATGCTGATTTTGATGAGCCTGTTGGGGTTAATTTTCCTGAGGGAGTTCAAGAGAAAAGTTTTACTGTAGCGAAGCCTGTTACGGAGGCAGATGTTATAATTAGTTTGCCAAAATTAAAATCGCATGCTTTAACTGTGATGACGGGAGCTGTAAAAAATCAATTTGGATGCATACCCGGTTTTAGAAAGGCTGAGTATCATTTAAAGTTGCCTGATTTTGAAGATTTTTCTACTATGCTTTTGGATTTAAATAAATATGTTAGTCCAAAATTATATATAATGGATGCTATACTTGCTATGGAGGGCAATGGACCAAGAAGCGGAAATCCTAGAAAAGTAAATGCATTGCTATTTTCTACTGATGCTGTTGCTTTAGATTATATTGCTTCAAAGATTATATCTTTTGATTATAATAATATACCTACTTTAAAAATGGGTTTTAAACATAATTTCTCTAATAAAGACAATATAGAAGTTTTGGGGGATGATATAGAGATTGTTAAGGTTCTTGATTTTAAAAAGCCTCATAAAAGAATAGGGATAGGAAGAAGTTTGATGAAATTTGCTAACTTTCCTATGGTGAAAAGGTTATTTTCTTTTATTATACCTAAGCCTGTTATAGATAAAAACAAATGTGTAAAATGTGGGGTATGTGTTAAGGTTTGCCCTGTTACTCCTTTAGCTTTAAATTTCGATAAAAAAGGTAAAAATCATCCTCCTGAATATTATTATGATAAATGCATTACTTGCTATTGCTGTCAAGAATTATGTCCTCATAAGGCAATATTTTTAAAAAGAAAGTTTTAAATTGCTTGAAGTTTAGTTAATATTATGGTATCATTATAGAAATATTATAAGTAGAATTTTTTAAAAAAAAGGTAATTATAAATGGAAAATATTAATATAACTAAAATAATGGAGCTTCTTCCACATAGGTATCCTTTCTTACTAGTAGATAAGGTAATAAGTATAGAAGAAGGCAAAATACATTCTGTAAAAAATGTTACTTTTAATGAACCTCAATTTACAGGACATTTTCCAGAAAGCCCTATAATGCCCGGAGTTTTAATGGTTGAGGCGATGGCACAAACTTCTGGTATATATTGCTATATGAAGCTTTTAAAGCCTGAAGAGATTGGCAAAAAGTTTATGTTCTTTGCTAAAATAGATAATGTTAAGTTTAAAAATCCTGTTATACCGGGTGATGTAATGGATATGTTTGTTACTGTTGAGGCTTTTAATGGAACTTTACTTAAAACACATGGTGAAGTTAGAGTAGGGGAGAGTTTAGCTTGTTCTGCTGATTTGGGGTTATTTTTAGTAGATAAAGAAGCTATGAAAATTAATAAATAATTGGACAATGAAAAATGAAAAAAGATATACATGAAACTGCTATTATTTCAGAATCTGCTAAGATATCTGATAATGTAAAAATAGGTCCTTATAGTGTAATAGAAGGCAACGTAACTATAGGAGAAAATACTGTAATAGGTGCTCATAGTATTATAAAAGAGTATACTAATATAGGTAAAAATAATATAATTCATGATAATGTTGTTTTAGGTGATTTACCTCAAGATATACATTTTGATAGAAAGACTGTTACATTTTTAGAGATTGGTGATAATAATGAGATAAGAGAGTTCGCCAATTTGCATAGAGCATCAAAAGAAAATCAAAAAACTATCATAAAAAATAATTGTTATATAATGGCTACTGGTCATGTTGCTCATGATTGTGAGATTAATGATAATGTTATTATATGTAATGGTGCTTTAGTTGCTGGGCATGTAAAGGTTGGAAAGGGAGCTTTTATTTCTGGTAACTGTGTTGTACATCAATTTTGTTCTATAGGCGAATATGCTATGATTAGCGGAATGTCTGCGGTTGGCAGAGATATACTTCCATATGCTTTAACTGCTCATGCTGGTGAAGCTATTGTATATAAACTTAATTTAGTTGGAATGAGAAGAGCTGGTTTTACTTCAGAACAGATTAGTCAGGCTGAAGAGGCTTATGATATGTGGTTTAATTGGAATAAAACAAAACAAGAGTTTTTAGATAGATATTTAAATGATGATAGTTTAAATGATATAGCTAAAAAAATAGTTGTTTTTATATCAGAGTCTAGAAGAGGCATAACTCCAAGAAAAACAGTATAAGAAGGCAGTTAAAAAGATTAATATATGCGAATATTTATAGCTACAGGAGAAGTATCTGGCGACATTCAGGGAGCCTTAATTGCAAATGAGATAAAAAAGTTAGCACCAGAAACTATATTAGATGGATTTGGCGGCGTTGAGATGAAAAAGGCTAATGTGAATATTTTATCAGATATGTCAACTTTATCTACTATGGGTATATTTGAGGGTATTAATCCCAAATTTGCTTTTAAAAAACTTGGTGCTTTCAATATATTAAAAGAGTATCTTAAAAATAATAAAGTTGATATAATGCTTCTTGTAGATAATCAGGGGGTTAATCTTATATTAGCAAAGTATTGTGCAAAAAATAATATTCCTTATATTTATTATTTTCCGCCTCATGTTGGTATATGGGGGGAGTGGAATGCTAAAAGGCTCTTATCTGCTAAAAAAATAATCACTCCATTTAAATTTGATTATGATGTTTATAAAAAATATAATTGTAATGTTGTTTATAGCGGACATCCTTTTGCTGATATTAATTATGATAGAGAAATATCTCCGTTAAATATGGATAAAAAAGAATATACAGTTGGTGTATTATTTGGAAGTAGGTATCAAGAGATTAGAAAACTTGCTCCTGTGTTTATCAAATCTATGAAGATACTTAATGATATGCTGTTTGGAAATATAAGATTTATTATACCTGTTGCTTATCCTGAATATAGAGAGCCTATAGAAAATATTATTGATAGTTATAAAGATTTATTAAAAGGAGTATGTTACTCTGTTATAGACAATAAAGATGATATTTATATATATTCTGATGCTCTTATAATGTCCAGCGGTACAGCTAGTTTAATAGCTGCTTGTTATGGAAAACCTATGGTTATATGTTATAAAATATCTCATTTAACTTTTTTGCTTGGTAAGCTTTTAACTAATATCAAATATGTTGGTATGCCTAATGTTATGCTTAATGAAGAGGCTGCTCCTGAGCTTCTTCAGAGAGATTGTAATGCAAATGCTATTAGCAGTCATATAATGAAATATTTAACAGATAAAGAATATTATAATAAAACTAGTTCTAATTTACTTAGAGTAAGAGAATTACTCGGTGATAAAAATGTATTAGAACGTGTTGCAAAAGAGATTATTAATTAAAAATGATAAATGATGATTTTTTTAATAATATAGAAGAATATATAAAAAAAACCGATATAGAGTTTAATATTCTTTTTATTAATTCAATTACAAAAGATAAAATAGACTTATTAGTAAATAAAATATTAAATAAATACAAAGTTGAAAAATATTATGAAGATGTTATTTATATATTAATGGAGCTTATTAGTAATGCTATTAAGGCTAGGTATTTACATTTAATTAGTTTAAAAGTACTTAATAAGATGTATCCTAATTATTCTTTAGATGAATATTATAATAATGCTGAAATAATGAAAAAATATTCTGATATATTTAGGGATGATGAAAGCAGGGATAAGTTAAAAAGTATTTTAAAGAATGAAAATAAATTTATATCCTCTAATAAAGAAATAGATATTGATAATTTTTATAATGATATTTTATTATTAAATGAAAATACTAAGAAAAAATTTATTATAAAATTACTTATTCATATTACCAAAAACAATATAGAGTTTGATGTTGTAAATGATTCTCCACTTATTATGTTGGGAAGAACAAGAATAGACAGTAAGAGATTAACTTTCAAGGAATATTACAACAATGATATGGTAGAGAGTTTTTTCTTAGAGCAATTAGATAATACTGAAAGTGCGGGTTTCGGTTTGGCTTTGTGTGACCTTAGATTATATAATGTTGGACTTGAACCAACAAAGTATTTAAAAATATATAATGATAATAATAAAACACATTCAAAATTGATAATACCTATAAAAAGTGTATTTAGTCATTTGGTATTCCATAATAAATATTAAAGCTCTTGAGCAATTTCTTCAATTTTAAATATCTCTAATAAATCACCTTTTTTAACATCATTAAAGTTTTCTATAGAAGCACCGCATTCATATCCGCTAGCAACTTCTTTAACGTCATCTTTAATACGTCTTAAGCTTGATATTTTGCTAGTATAAATAAGAACGTTATCCCTCATTACTCTAACACCAGCATTTCTCTCTATTTTACCGCTAGTTACATAACAACCAGCTATAGTGCCAACTTTAGGTACATGGAATACATCTCTAACTTCAACAGTGCCAATATCCACTTCTTTTTTAAGTCTTTCAAGAGATCCCTTCATAGCATTTTGAATAGATTCTATTGCTTCATAAATAATGTCATATCTCTCTATAGGGATAGCAAGTTTTTCAGCTAACTCTCTTGCCTTACCAGAAGGACGAACTCTGTATGCAATTATTATAGCATTAGAAGCATGAGCTAAGTTTACATCACTCTCAGTAACAGCTCCTGATGCACTATATATTGAAACAAAACGTATTTTATCACTTTGTATTTTGTTTAGAGCATCTCTTAAAGCCTCAGCACTACCCTGAACATCAGCTTTAATTATAACCTTAAACTCTTTCATAGCATCTGAAGCTATTTTCTCATAAAGATTTTCTAAAGTAACTTTAACATTAGCCTTTAAAGCCTCTTGCTGTTTTAATTGTACTCTCTTGTCAGCAATAGCTTTAGCTTCTTTTTCATCAAGCATAACATTGAAAGATTCACCAGCTTCAGGAGTCTTCTCAAAACCTAAAACTTCAACAGGTGTAGAAGGCAAAGCTTTTGTAACTCTCTGACCTAAATCATTAACCATTGCACGTACTTTACCAACAGAAAGTCCGCAAACAAAATAGTCTCCTATTTTTAAAGTACCATTTTGAACTAATACAGTACCAACAGGACCTCTTCCTTGGTCAAGTGAAGCTTCTAATACTATGCCAATAGCTTCTCTATCAGGATTAGCTTTTAGTTCTAGCATTTCAGCTTGAAGTATAATAGCTTCTAAAAGGTCATTAATGCCTTGTTTAGTTAAAGCACTCACTCCAATATATTGAGTATCTCCTCCCCATTCTTCAGGAGTAAGACCATGCTCAGATAAAGCAGCCTTAACCTTATCCATAGAAGCATTAGGTAAATCCATCTTATTAACAGCAACTATTATAGGTACATTAGCTTCTTTAGCGTGATTTAAAGCTTCCAAAGTTTGAGGCATAACACCGTCATCAGAAGCAACAACAAGTATTACTATATCTGTACTTTTTGCTCCCCTTGCTCTCATCATAGTAAATGCAGCGTGTCCCGGAGTATCAATAAAAGCTATCTCTCCGCTAGGTATTTTTACTTTATAAGCACCTATATTTTGTGTAATACCGCCGCTTTCTTTAGCAGTAATATTACTATGTCTTATAGCATCAAGAAGTGAAGTTTTACCATGGTCAACGTGTCCCATAATTGTTACAACAGGAGGACGAGGTTTCAAATCTTCTGGCTTATCTTCTTTTATTTCTATAGTAGCCTCTTCTTGTAATGAGATAACATTAACCTTACAGCCAAAATCATCTGCTATAATTGTAGCTGTATCAGAGTCTATTATATCATTAACTCTAGCCATAGTACCCATACCCATAAGTTTAGATATTATGTCTGAAGCTCTTAAATTCATCTTTTTAGCTAAATCTCCAACAGTGATAGTTTCCATTATACTGATTTCTTTCTCAACACTTGCAAGTCTTTGTTCTTGCTGAAGTTTTTTAGCTTGCATTTTATTAAAGATTTTATTTTCTTGTCTTTGAGCTGCTTCTGCTTTAGAGTCTTTTTGAGAAGATTTTTTATCATATTCTTTTTCTTTCTTCTCATAATCTCTTTTTTTGTTGTCTTTTTTGGTGTCTTTTTTGAAAGATACATCTTCTACCGGTGCAGGAGCAATTTGATTGTTTTTATATTGTTGTTGATGTTTATCTTTACTAAAATCTTTATTAAATTCTTTGTTGGATTCTTTATTATAAGTTTTATTAGTATCTCTATTATCTTTATTGTTATTAAATCTATTAAAGTTTTTATGTTCTTGAGGAGTAGGAGCCTCTTTTACATCTTCTTGTTTTTCACTTTTATTATGTATTATGAATTTCTTCTTTTTAATTATAACTTTTTTTACAGTAGCACTAGCTTGGCTTTCTTCATTAGTATTAGAATTATTAGATTTCTTATTAATAATTACTTTCTTAGGTTTGTTATCAGGTGATAAGTTTTGCTGATTTTTGTCATTACTCTCATTTATTTGAGGCATCATCTTCCTTCTTTATTTATAGTATATTACTTGCAAGATAAATTATATTATCTTGCAAGTTTTATTTATTTATATTTATTAATTTGTTGCTCTAGGCAATAAATTATTAGTTACTTGTCCTTGTGTATTTGGCATAGCAGGAGGAACTATAGTTGCTTCTCCTAATACTGCATTATTTCTCTCTATTACTGCTTTATCTTTTAAATCTATTATATCTCTTTGAACATTTTGTTCAGCATAAACTCTTTTATAGATATCAGCTATATATGGAGCTGTTTGTGTATTGTATTCTGTGATACCATATTGTGCTAATTGTAATTGATCTTTTGCTTGATCAAAGAATGCTTTAGCTTGTTCTGGAGTTGGATTTGGTACATTGCTTGCTGCTTGTTCTATTAATTTTTGATAATAATATTGAGCTTTAATGTTTCTAATAGTAGCATCTATTGTAGATTTAGCTTCTTCTGTTTCAAAGAATTTATCTGCTTCTGCTTTTTTTAGTAGAAGTATTTGGTTTATTAAATCTTCAGCGTAATTTTGTTTATATCTACTATCACTTTCCATCATAGCTATTTGTTCAGGACTTGCTCCTTGTGCTCTGAAGGAATTTAAAAATACTTTATAATCTTTATTAAAATTAGTTTGATTAATTGTGAAATCATCTATTTTTAATACCCATTCTCCTTCCCCGCCTTGAAGATATGCTATTGAATCTGAAGAGGTTGAAGAATTTGTTTTTGAACAAGATACAAAAAATGCCGATAGAATTATCAATGATAAAAATAATTTTTTAATATACATAAAGAATACTCCTTAATTTACAATACAACTTAATAGTTGCAATAGTTTATCATATATATATTATTAGTGCAAGCTATTTTATAAATATTTATTTCTTGCCAGAATACATATTTATCACTAAATTATTAAGCTCTTTTTCTAATATACCATACCAGATAGATTTTCTTCTTTTTAGAGCACTGCTATCTAAGGCATATTTCATTAATTTATTATAAGTTTCATTTGCTTTTTGTACATTTTGAAATATAGGTATATGATTGGCAGGAAATATTTCTGTTAGGTTCATTTCTATTTCTTTTTTAATTACTGTATCATATACAGGTAAAACTTTTTCGTATCCATTGCATATACTTTCTGCATATTCTAATACCATAGGGTCAAAATCTGGAATTGTTTTTAGAAGTTTTATTATAAGTGCGAAAGTATCTATTGCTTCTTTATAATTTTCTTTTACTACGTAGGAGCCATTTGCATTATTGCATAAGTCGCATATAGTTTTATTATCATAAGCAGATATATATTCATTAACTCTTTTATTTATTTGGAATTTAGGCATAGAGCTGGCAGCTTTTGAAATTAAATCTAATATGCTTGTAAATAATCTCTGTTTCCACAAATTGCCTTTTATACTTTTTACAAGTTCTTCCATTTCATTAAAGAAAGCTTCTTTATATTTTTCATTAGGGTTAAATATTGCTTCTACTATAGGAATTTCAGTTCCTTTAAAAGATATCATACCATTATCATAGAAAGATATAATATTTTTTTCAAATATTTCACTTTTTGTTTTACTATTTTCTTTAAGAAAGTTAAACTGCAAATTTTTTGTAACAATTATTTTAGTTTCTTTCGGAGATAGCATATTTGCCCTTGCTTGCATTCTTGCTGCATTATTAATTAGAAAGCCAGATAAATCTCCATCTTCTGTGATTATAAGAGAATTGTTGCTCATTCCGCCAGCTATACCAGCACTTACTTTAAATTCTGGAAATATTGATGTATCTATATCAGGGCATTCTGTTAATATTCTTTTTTTACTTAAAGCTCCAATAATAGCCATAGTAGCACTTAAAGCATCGGTTGCAGATGGGCACATCATTACTATTTCATCGCCTTGTTTTCTATGTGATATAACATTATAAAATTTTGTAAGTTCGCCTATTTTGTTTTGCAACAAATCATCTAAAGCATGCATTTTAGAAAGATTGTTTTTATTCTCTTCACAAAACTTAGTATATCCATGAATATCAAGCATTGCTATATAAATATCAGCTATAGTTAAATTAAGTTTTAAATCTCCAGCAAAATTATATTTATGATTTTCTATAACAAATTGATCCCACAACTTTGGATATGTTTCTTTATCTAAATTATTAAAAAATCCCCAATAAATCTTTCTTATAAGTTTGAATAATCCTTTTAAAATATTATTATGGTCATTGATTTTTTCAAAATTAACATTACTAGCATAAGTAAATATTTCTGAGAATGTTCTTATTTTTCCAGATACTATTTGTTCGCTTAAATGAGTGTATAACTCATATTTTGATGTTGATGGGGTATAATCTTCTATTGTGTTCACATTGTTTCCTTAAAAATTATTAATATATATCTCAAACCCATTTAAAACTTTAACTCATAAACAAAAAAAAGCAATAGTAATTGTACTATAATTTTTATGTAAAAAACCTTGCATATATTCCTGATGGCAGTATTAAATCGCTGTTTTCTATAGGAAGAGCTATCTCTCCGCTTTCAAAAGAACCATTATTTTTAATTTGAGTTTGTAAAATGTTTTTAAGAGATATATGAGAAAAACTTGCAGTATAGCAGTTAATTAAAAATAGAATAGGGGAGCTTGATAATAGTTTAACACATTCTTCTACTAATCTTGTTAAACTTGTCTCTATTTGCCAAAGCTCTCCATTAGGACCTCTTCCATATACTGGAGGATCCATTATAATGACATCGTATTTTCTCTCTCTTCTCACTTCCCTTAAAACAAATTTTATAACATCTTCTATAATAAATCTTACTTTTTTATTTTGAAAATTATTAATTTCAATATTAGTTTTTGCATGCCCAACAATTTTTTTTGAAGCATCAACATGCACTATTTCATCACAATCAGCATAAGCACAAGCAACAGTAGCACCTCCTGTGTATGCAAATAAGTTTAGAGCTTTTATTTCTTTATTTTTATGAGTAGAAGATTTTTTTTCTTTAATTTTGTCTATTATAAATTGCCAATTAACAGCCTGCTCAGGAAAAAGTCCAATATGTTTAAAATTTGTAAACTCAATTTTGAATGATAAGTCTTTGTATTTGATGATAAAGTTTTCTTTTGGACTGTTGATATACTGCCAATAACCTCCGCCCTTATCAGAGCGATGATATATAGCATCTAAATTATTCCATTTATTTAATTGCTTTTGCCAAATAATTTGAGAATCAGGACGCGATACTAAAAAACCTCCTATATTCTCAAATTTTTCGCCATTTCCAGCATCTAAAATTTTATAGTCTTTCCAATCTCTCGCTACAATCATACAATTATTTATTATTTTTGATTATAGTAAGTTACATCATTACGAACAACAACTATATCAACTCTTCTATTTAAAGCTCTTCCATCTGGTAAATCATTAGAAGCCACAGGTCTAGTGTCGGCATAACCCGCAACAGAATATTTATTTATATCCAACTTTCCTGTTTGGTCGCTTTCAAATATTTTTTCTAATACAACAATAGCCCTTGCAGTAGAAAGTCCCCAGTTGTTTCCAAACTTTTGTTCAGTAGCACTTCCTTCTAATATTGCACCTGAGTCTGTATGACCTTCTATTCTTATATCATTTGGTAATGTGCTAAGCACTGAAGCTATTTTTATAAAAGTTTCTGTGTTGTTTTGAGTGTTTACTATGTTTGTGGAAGCTGATTCAAAATATTGGTCTGCTCCTAATGTGATAACAAATCCTCTTTCATCTTCAGATACTCTTACTTTGTTGTTTTTTATTTCTGATTCTAATACAGATACAGCTTTATCTACACTTCTGCCCATAGAATAACCTCTATCCATAGCAGGTAAAGCGTCTACATTAGCACCACCAGCAACTAATTTACTCTGCGATAAGGTAACTCCTCCAGATAAATTACCGAAAGAGCCCTGAAAAGCAGTAGCAAGAAGCTGCATAGTAGAATCACTAATAGATTCAGACATAGTAGAAAGCAGTAATACGAAGAAAGTAAGTACCAAAGTAACGAAGTCTCCATATGTTTGAAGCCATAATGGAGCAGAAGGACCCGGTACCTGTGCTTTATCACCAGCTTTTTTAGCTTTTTTACCAAATTTAATAGTAGCCATTATATATCCTTAAATTATTTATCTGTCTCCAACCTGCTCATTAACTTTTTGACGTTGAGGAGGAGGTAAGAAAGATACTAATTTATCTTTAACAATTCTAGGGTTATCACCAGCTTGTATAGATAATATACCCTCAAGCATAATACTCTGTACAATAGCCTCAGAAGCATGTCTTGCAGCAAGTCTGCCAGCTATAGGCAAAGCAAAACCGTTAGCTATAACCGAACCATAGTAAGTAGTAATAAGTGCTACCGCCATACCAGAACCGATGGCTTCAACACCGCCACCGCCTCCTAAGCTTCTAAGCATTATTACAAGTCCGATTAATGTACCAATCATACCCCAAGCAGGATATAATGAAGCAGCATCTTCAAATACCTTTCTTACTGTATCGTGCCTTGCTTCTACGTTATCTATTTCTGTATTCAAAATGTTTTTTACTAGTTCTGGGTCGGTTCCATCTACTACAAGCTGCATACCTTTTTTAAGAAAAG
This sequence comes from Brachyspira sp. SAP_772, assembly GCF_009755885.1. Taxonomy (NCBI): domain Bacteria; kingdom Pseudomonadati; phylum Spirochaetota; class Spirochaetia; order Brachyspirales; family Brachyspiraceae; genus Brachyspira; species Brachyspira sp. SAP_772. The sequence goes on from NZ_VYIX01000002.1 coordinate 663,000, forward strand.
GATCTGCTACTTCTTGTATATCGTCTTCAAGTACAAGCAAACCTTCTCTTCTTGCCTTTTCAGAGAAACTTATTAAAGTAATAATTATTTGTGCTTCATCATAGTTAGGTTTATTCAAAAGAACTTTAATAGCTCTAGGTACACCCAATATAGTTCCTATGTCATTTGCAACGAAAAGAGAAGTAGTTCCTCCTAGTCCTGTTACAACTGCAGAAGCAATGTCCACCATGTGCCCAACATTACCACCACCTGAAATTATACCAAATAAATTGATACCTATAACTAATAAAAAACCTAAAGGTACTATAATATCCATATTTTTTACTCTCTAATATTTTATTTATTTTTTTATTTTCTTTCTAATCTTCATTACCATAGAAAGAAGGTTTTTTAGTAGAATTTTCATTTACTATTCTAGTTCTATATTCCACTATTCTATTTAATACAGTTTCAAAACTATCTTTAGTTACTACTTTTCTTCCAGATAGCATAGTAATTACCAAATCAGGAGTTTCCTCCATAAACTCTATTTGATGTGGATTAATATATAAAACGCTTCCGTCAAATCTAGTTACATATATCATAAATTAAGAAACTCCTAACCATTATATTATACTAAAAAAAAACAAAAAGTCTAATATTTTTATTTATCTTTTAAGTGCTATAACCTCTTGAAGTAGTTGATCAGCTGTAGTTATAGTTCTAGCATTAGCTTGGAAACCTCTTTGAGTAACTATCATATCTGTAAACTGTTCACTCAAATCAACGTTAGACATCTCTAAAGTACCAGCTTTAATAGAACCTCTTCCTTCAGCAGCAGCAACACCAATATTAGCAGCACCAGAGTTATTGCTCTCTACAAATAAAGTATCTCCTGCTTTTTCCAAACCGCCTGCATTATTAAACTTAGCTAAAGCAACCTGTCCTAAAGTTTTTCTGTTACCATTTGTAAATACTCCAGTAATTTGACCGCTGTCATCAAAGCTGAAGCCTTCAAGCATACCCATAGTATAACCGTCTTGCTCTATAGCTTTAGTTGTAGAAGGTGATTCAAATTGTGTGATACCATTAAATAAACCAACCTCTCCTAAAGTAAGGTTAATAGTTTGATTTACTTCTCCGTCTGTACCTGTATATGTGAAAGATACATTAGGCATTAATACGCCTTCAGTTTGAGTGTTAGTACCATCGCTTACAGAAATTAATGAACCAGCATCATTAAATACTAATTGGAAAGTATTGTTTCCGCCGCCTTCAACAGGATCGCCTGCTGAAACACTTACGCTTCCCTCTGTTGCTTCTGGCACTTCTATTACCATATCCCATCTGTTAACATCTGTTCTGTTGAATGTTGCTCTTAATTGACGAGGTATTCCTGTAGAATCATAAATAGTTAAATCTGCTTGGTGAGTATCGCTATTTTTTTGTAGGTTACAAAAGAACTTAGTGTTTTGTGTAGCACGTGCGGGATCTTTTGAACCTACTGGTATAATTAAATCTTCTACGCCAGCAGCTGTGTTTAATTCCATCATTCCTGTTTCTGGATTAAGTACCGCATTCCAACCTTGTACCTTATAACCATTAGAAGGATTAACTAAATAACCATCTTTATCTAAAGAAAAAGCACCATTTCTTGTATAATAAGAGTTATTTCCTCTCTTTTCAATAAAGAAACCTTCTCCTTGAATAGCTAAATCTGTATTTACACCTGTAACTTGTAAAGCTCCTTGTGTGTGTATTGTATCTATAGTAGCTACCTGCATACCAAGACCAACCTGTTGAGGATTGATACCGCCTCTATCTTCCTGCGGTTTAGCAGCTCCGCTCAAAGATTGGCTTATCATATCCTTGAAAGTTACTCTACCTTTTTTAAAACCGTATGTATTTACATTGGATATGTTATTACCAACAACATCCATTCTAGTTTGGTGATTCTGTAATCCAGATACACCTGCAAATAATGAACGCATCATAAGGCGAATTCCTCCATAAAAGTAATTTTTTTATATTTAATTAATTTGTTATATTCTTATAATTATTTTCGGTATAATTAAAATTTGCTTAATATTTTTTTATATACATTTAGTTTTAATATTATGAAATTAATACTTATTGTTTTTTGATAAAATTAGAAAATATTTATTAATGACTTTTAAATTATTGTTAGATTTTTTTAAACATTGAGATACATAAAAAAGAGACGCTGCCTTTCGCAGCATCTCTTAAAAATAATACTTTTTCATAAACCTTTTATATAATTAATCATCAAATTGCTGTCCCATTAATTGTCCATTAGATGATATAAACATTTCCATCATATTATTGAGTTTTATTTTGTAATTACCCCATTCTTTTTCTACGCTTACCATCATAGCTTGAGGATATGTCTTTTTTACTGTATTAGCAACAGCTTGAGGCAATACACTAAAAGGTACCCCATTATAATCTCCGTCTATATTCACCCAGTCACCATTTGTTAAGAAATCTATACTAGCACCATTCGATAACTCAACATCAAATTTTCTGCCATCTCTTTCTACTTTCCATATTTGAGCACTAGGATATATTTTCTTGATAAATGTTACTGCCTGATTTGGCAATGCTGAAGCAGGAACTATCATATCAGCAAATAGAATTGATGTAGAAAAAATTGATAATACTATTAGTGAAGATAATATTTTCTTTATCATATTAAACTCCTCTATAATTTACTACTATGTTTAGTAGCAAATTACATTTATAAAATTAATATAAACAAAAATTAGATTTATGTCAACATATTTTATAATTTTATTCTGTTAAATCTACTTCTATATTTGAAATTTTATTTATTATTTCATCATAACTCATTTTAGCAAGAGAACTATCGCTTCCGCAAGCTATATATAAATCATCAAATCTCTTCATGCTTTTATCAACTAATACTGTAATTCTTTCATCTATTCCAAATGGGCATACCCCTCCAAAAGTAAAGCCTGTTAAATTAAAAGTATCCTCTGCACTTGCAAAATTGGTTTTACAGCCAAAGTATTCTTTAGTCTTTTTTGATGATATTTTTTTATCTCCAGATGCTATTAGCATAAAAAAATCTTTTTTTACCGGTTTTAATAATATAGATTTAGCAACCTGTCCTTTTTCTATATTTAAAGACTTAGCAGCATCTTCAACAGTCTTTGTAGCACCACTTTCTTCAAATTCTTTATGCTCTATGCCAAGCTCATTTAAAACTTTTAATACTTTATCACTAATCATAAATATTCTCCATTTATATTTAATTTTGTTTATGTTCTTTTAAAAATAATCCTATACCAAATAAAATTACTATTATTCCTATAAGTTGATTAATGCTAATACTCTCTTTTAATATAAAATATCCTAATATACAAGCCCCAACAGCCTCTCCCAATATAGTCATAGATACAACACTAGCAGAGAACCATTTTAAAAGCCACATAAATATAACATGTCCAAGCATTGTAGAAATTAAAGCTAAACCTAGTATATTTAACCAAGTATATGAAGGATATCCAATGAGAGGTGTATTTGTTAATATTACTACAAAAAACAAAAATACTGATGCTGCAAAATAAGTTATAGATGTGTATGTTATGGCAGATATTCTCTTTCGTACATATTCACCCAATACAAAGTTGGCACTCATAAGCCCAGCAGCTATAAAAGCTAAAATGTCTCCAAATAATGCATTTGCACTTACCTGAAAATCTCCCCAGCCTATTATTACTGAACCTACTATTGCTATAATAAATCCAAGTATTGCTAGTTTGGTATATCTCTCTTTAAAAATAAAATAACCTGCTATTATAGAAAATAAAGGCTGAAGTGTTACTATTACAGTAGAGCTTGCAACGGATGTGTATTTTAGAGATTGAAACCATAATGAGTAGTGTGCCGCTAATGATATGCCTGATATTAATGATAATAAAAAATCTTTTTTGCTTATTTTTTTAAACTCTTCTAAGTTTTTTATTAAAAATATAGGCAAAATTATTACAAATGAAAATAATAATCTATAGAAGGCTGTTATTGAAGCGGGGGCATTAGCAAGTTTTACAAATATTGCTGACATTGATAATGCTGTTACTCCAATAAGTAAAAATATACTTTTTCCCATTACTGTAACAATTATATATTAATTTATTTTCCCAAAATTATAATATTTTTTTTCTATTTTTCAATAATTAAAATACTATAAATTGTATTATTATTAGATTGATTTTTTTACTTTATAGTGTATGATTTATATATAAAAATTTGTTTAAGAGTATAATTTGAAAGTTAGATTTTTAGGAAGCAGAGGCTCTATACCAACCCCCGGTACTAGTTTTAGTGAATACGGCGGCAACACGTCTTGCTTACAAGTTATTGACGATGAAGGCAATTATATTATCCTCGATGCTGGAAGCGGAATAAAAAATCTTGGATATTATGCTCTTAAAAGTGAAAAAAAAGAAAGCATCATTTTATTAACTCATTTCCATTGGGATCATATAATAGGCATACCTTTCTTTGCACCATTTTATTCTAATAAATATAGCTTTACAATATACGGCCCTAAAGATAATCATGAAGAGATGTATGAAACAATTAATAATATATTAGCTAAAGATTATTTCCCTATAAATCTTGAGCAGTTTGGGGCTTCTATTAAATTTGAACCTTTCTATGAAGGTAAAAAAATAAATTATGGAAATATGATGGTAGAAGCTTTATGGGTAAATCACCCTTGCTATACTTTATCCTATAAAATAACTTCTAATGATAAAACTGTAGTGTATCTTACAGACCATGAACCTTATAAAAAACGTCTTCATATACAGCATCCGTCATTAGACCATTATAATAATAATGCTAATTTGCTTCATGCAAGGCTTATAGATTATGTAAGAGGTGCTAATGTTTTAATTATAGAAGGGGAGTATACAAAAAGCGAATATCTTAATGGGCATGTTGGATGGGGGCATTCTACTTTAAATGATGCCATACAAGTTGGGCTTGATGCTGAAGTACCTTATGTTATTATTCACCATCATAATCAAGACAGAACCGATGCACAAATAAAATTGATTTACAATAAACTTTTAGCTTTTTTAAGAAAAGAAGGCATAGATTTGCAATTAGCTTTTGCCAAAGAGGGTTCTTATATTATCATTTAAGTATTATATTATTTTAATACATATTCTAGATATACAAAGCTAAAACACTTGCACTTTCGCGAAGCGTGCCAGAAGGGCGAAAACTTTGACGAAGTCCGCACAGCGACCGAAGGAAGTGCCTGTGGGTGCGAAGGCAAGAAAAAATTGAATAAAATCATATAATAAAATAATAATTATTTATGTATAAAAACTTTTAAATCAGAGTTACTATGAATTAATCTATTCCTAATATCTCAACACCATGTTTCTTAATTAAAACAGTATGTTCAAAGTGAGCAGCAAAAGAGTAGTCTGCTGTAGATATTGTCCAACCGTCATTTTCTATTACGTATTTATCAGAGCCTTCGGTTATCATTAATTCTAAAGCCAAAACCATATTCTCTTCTAGTTTTACATCATTATGCGGATGATAAAAATTAAATATATACGGAGCCTCATGATATTCATATCCAACACCATGCCCTGTGAGAGATTTTATTATACTATAACCATATTCATTTACTTTTTTTTCAACCTCTCTTCCATAGGTGCTTAAAAGTATATTTGGTCTTAATTTATATATAGCATATTCTAGTGATTCTTTGCAGGCTTTAATTAATTTATATGCTTTTTTGTTGCTTGAGTTTAATTGATTGCCTTTTACAACCATAGTTCTAGCACAGTCTGCATAGTAGTTATTATATTTAACTYCTATATCTATGCATATAATATCGCCTTGCACTAATATCTTTCTATTGGTTGGTCTTCCATGTGCTATTTCGTTTCCTATAGATATGCTAGTAGAATAACCATATTCAGGTACTTCCAAATTAGCAGGATATGCCCCTTTAGATTTTATAAACTTCTCAACATCTTTATCTATTTTTGAAGCTCTTGTTCCTGATAGAGAATGTTTAAATGCTAAGTCTATAGCTTCTTGTGCTATTTTAGCTGCTTTTCTAATATTTTCTATGGCTTTCTCATCTTTGATAGAAGGCTTTACAATATCTGTTGTATTGCTTTTAATAAACATTATTTTACAGCCTTACTTTATTTTAATGATTTAGGTGTGAATATTCTTAGCAGTATAACTAAAATAATGGCACCTAAAATTGCAGATGATAGATTTATGTTAAAATAACTCACTATCTCAGTTAATCTTGGCAAATAATATGAACCAAGCAAAGCTCCAATAGTAGCTATTATAAACATCATAACCCAACCGCCGAATACTTTTATATGCAAAACATTATAAAAAATTAAGCTTATCACTATTCCTATTAATATATAAGCAGCTACTACTATCAAATATTCCATCTTTACCTCTATTATTTATTTTTGATATATATATTAATATCAATTTGAAGAAAGCCCTATAAAGAAAGATTTTAATTGAGCTTCTTCATCTTGTATAGGTATAAATATCATATGAGAAATATTTTCTCTGTCCTTCTCATCAAATTTAATTTTTAAAGATAATGATGAGAAAGGATCTGATACATATAATGTTTTTCTAGATGATAATATCTTTTTAAATAAAGCTTCATTTTCATCTATTTCTAGTTTATTTTTAGTATCTTCTGTAAGGTTTTTGGAATCTACTATTTTGTATATACCATTTTCATCTTTAGTAAGCATAGCAGAATGTAATATATTAAGCCCAGATTTTTCTTTTATCCAATCTAGCATTTCATATAAATTTTTATTTACAAACTTCTCACCTCTAATTGCTTTAAGAATATTTTTCCAATTTGAAGTCATATTATCTCTTACTTTCTCTTCAGCATCTTTATAATCTTCAGGCATAGCAGGTCTTTTCTCTTCAGGGTCGTATAATTCGCTATCTATTAAATCTTCTGTATCAAATACATCATCTTCGCTTGCTTTTCTTATTACTTCATCACTATCATAATCATGTGATTTATCAAATTCGTTTTTATCATCATCAAATAGAAAATCTTTATTAAGAGCAAGATTAAAAGAATCTAAAGAAGAGAAATAATCATCTTCCTTTTTACTAATTTCATCATCAATTATAGAACCGTGACTTATCAAAATATCCTCCTCATCATCAGAAATAATATCATCTATCCCTCTTATAATATCTTTATCATCATATTCTTCATTCTCTTCTAGTACATTATCTAATGTAGGTACATAATCCAATTCTTTATCTTCTTCAGATACAGTATTTATGTTATTATCCAAATTATCTATATTTGGTATTGAATTATACTCTTCTTCTAAATCTTCATCAAGATTATTTATAGTTTCATTTTCTTTAATATTGTCTTCTATATCTTCTAAATCTTCAATTATATGCTCATCTGCATTATTTTCTACATCATCAATATTGTCTATTTTAATAGCCTCATCATCAATATTATCTTCTATATTTTCTAAATCTTCTATATTATCTATATTCAAATGTTCATCAGTGTTATCTTCTACATCATCAACATTATCTATTTTAATAGCCTCATCGTCATCAATACTATCTTCTATGTTTTCTAAATCTTCAATATTTTCAATATTCAAATGCTCATCAGTGTTATCTTCTACATCATCAACATTGTCTATCTTAATAGCCTCATCATCAATACTATCTTCTATATTTTCTAAGTCATCAATATTATCTATATTTAAATGCTCATCTGTATTATCTTCTACCTCATCAACATTGTCTATCTTAATAGCTTCATCGTCATCAATACTATCTTCTATATTTTCTAAGTCATCAATATTATCAATATTTAAATGCTCGTCAGTGTTGTTTTCCACCTCATCAACATTGTCTATTTTAATAACCTCATCGTCAATACTGTTCCCTATATCTTCCAAATCTTCAATATCTAGTGAATTTTCTTTACTTATATTATTTTCTATTTCATCTAAATCAGGTAATTCTAATTTACTATTCTTATCAATATGTTTCTTATTTTTTGATTCTATTCTATTTAAATATTCTATATCTTCATTTAATGTATCTAAATCATAATTAAAATCATCAAGATTATTATCATCATCAAAATTATTATATTCATCATCTTCTACAATATTATCATTATCTGAATATATAACGTCATCTTCTATATCAGTAACATTTTGTGCTTGTAATTTTTTTCTTTCATATAATACGCTTGATATTAAAAATATTAATGAAGAAGAAAGTATAATAAGCAAAATATATTTTAAATATCTTTGTATAATAGGTACATCAAGTTCTAATATTCCAACATTAAAATTATATATGTCTTTAACATTGCTTGAATGTAATATATATGAATAAGCACCTATATTTATTAAACCGGGATTATTCATATATTGATATAATGCATCTCTTGAAATACTATTAATATTTATAGAAGGGTTATAATATATTACACCATTTGGTATAAGTAGGAAGTTTAAATTATACGAAGTGTTTTCAAAAATCTTTTTAAACACACTTGCTACAATATAGCCAACCTCTAAACCTTTATCATTTTTTATAGGTTTAACAAAATAAACCCCATCAAAATCTTGATCGAAATAAGCCTTTTTATCATTTGCTTTTAATGCATTAAGATTTATGCTTTTTCTATTGTCTGGAGAAGAGAATACTGCCTGCCCATCAGAAAAATAAAGCCCTACAGTATCAAAAGCATAATTGCCGCTTCTGAAAATAGATATAATTCTGTTTTTTTCATCTTCATTCATTCCGTTTAATACCACATTTTGAAGTAGTGAAGGAAAATTATAACTTTCTATTATTTTATCTAATCTATTATCATAATCATTTATTAGGCTTAATATACTATTTTGACATATTAAAGATGTTCTATCAAGTTTTTTAGTATCTATATCAAAAGCATCTTTTTTTAATCCAAATACAAAAGTAATAAATAGAGCAATAATTATAGCATTAAGCAAAATAGCTATATATACAAAAATAGAAATATTATTATGTCTATCAAACATAAAAAACCACCTATATTATTTTTTAGTTATACTTTTTCTTGCATCTTCTTCTGCTTTACTTATTATTGAAGATAACATCTTATCAAAAGCAGCAAATACATCTTCTGTTCTTTTAGTGTCTATATTTTTTATTTTTTCCTCATTATTATTTTCTATATTGTTATATGAATTATATATATCCATATTAATATTATTATTTTCTTCTTTTACTTCTTCTGTTTTATCTATATCTTTTGCTTCACTTGTTTCTTTTATTTCTGAATTAAAAGTATTTTCATTACTGTAATTATTATATGATAATGGCAAGTCGCTTTTAATAATTTTTCTATCTCTTATATCTTCAGCATTAGAATATTCATCATTTAAAGAATAATATTCATTATTTTCTGTTTCTTGATAATTGTTGTATTCTTCTTCAGCTTCTTGAATGATTATCTCTTCATCTTTATATAAATCTATATCATCTTGAATATTTTCTATTTTGTACTCATATTCTTCATTATATTCATCATTATTATATTCGCTATTATAGTCATTATGCTCTTGTGTTTTTTCAATATCTTCTAATGTATTATTATATTCTAATATTTCATCATCTTCTTTTATGTTTTCTTCTTCTACAAATTCTATTACATCTTCTTTTTTATCATTTTCTAATTCTTTATCAACTTCATTTTCTATATAGCTTAATGAATAAATATTATCAAGATTAGCTTCTTCTATATTATTATCTTTTGTTTCTGCTGTTTCTTCTATTTTTTCTATTGCTGTATTATTATTATTTATCTCTTCATTTTTATCAGGATCATATTTATTAAACTTTATCATGTTTACAATACTTGATATATCTTTTGCAATACTAAATTTATTTTCTTTTTCTTCTTCTTTTTTATTATCATCAAAGTATTTTTCTGGTATTTTATAATGAAGTTTTTCTATTATTGGAGGCATATCATCTATTGTAGTAGATTTAGGTATATCTGCCTTTACTAAACTTTCATCTATAAATAACTCATTTTCACCCTTCACACTCTCTAAAAAATCTCTATTAGTTTTAATTTGCATTAAATATTTAAAGAAATTAATTATTCCAGTTAATATTAATTGGAATAATAATATAAGTAAAGCAGTAGCAGCTAATACTATCAATTCAAAATAATTAGGATACTCTTTTCCTATCATAGATACAGATAAAGAATCATTAACTATAAAACTAGGCTGTTTTTTATAGTAAGCAAATCTATTAATAACACTAGATACTTTTTCTATAGATTTCTCTCCAACAGATTCTCTTACATTGTAAACCAAATCTCTAGAATCGCTTATATAAAGTCTTTTATCTGCTACTTGATAATACATAGCTATATCAGAAACATAAGAATAATCATTTCTTGTAGTAACAATAATTTCTCCATGTTTATTTTTAATATATTCCATTATATAGAATGCATTTTCATTTTCAGCATTTAATACCAGAGAGCCTTTATTTTTTATTTCTTTTAATAGATTATCTTGCAATTCTATAGGCCAAGATTTATTATTAGCCGAATATAGATTGAGTCTCATTTTACCATCTATAGAAAAAACGGTCATGCTTCTTAAATAAGGGTTTTCTAAAGTCATTTTATAATAATCATTTTTATATTTTTCTAATTCTGCTTTAGAATAATTTTTATATGGGTTATAGTCTTTTAATATATCAGACGTTTGATACATACTATACCCTACATAATCTGATATAGATTGAGTTATTAAATTTACTTGATATTCTGAAACTGTATTTCTTTTTATTTTTAAATTTGTGGCAAATTTATCCATCATTTCCATCATCATATCTAAATAATCATTAATTAATACAGATACTTTACTATTTTGAGGTAATACTGTATTACTTGCTACTCTTGCAAACATAGCAACTATAAAAATCATTAAAAATGATATCATCAAACTAAGAATTGTTTTAATAATTTTTTGCTTTTTATCATTATTCATAACTCTAACCCTTATTATACTACTATAGCTATATCTTTATTATTATATTTTATCGGATAAAGAGTTTTTTACTTGAAAACTTTATTTCAAAAGAATATTTGGTATTTTTATATGTTTTATTGTATTTTTATAAATTATGGAACTCTGGGATCATATTATTATAAGTGCAAAACTGTTTAAATCCTATATCTTTTAGAATTTCTTTTGCTTCATTTATATGAAAACCTAAATGACTAGGCTGATGGCTGTCGCTTCCTATGGTTATAATATTGCCGCCCAATTTATGATATAGTTTTAATATATCTATAGAAGGAGTTGTATCTTTTAAGCCGTATCTAGTGTAAGAAGTATTAAACTCTATTCCTTTGCCATCTTCTATCACTATTTTTAATATATCTTCTATAATAGGTTTTACTTTTTCAAATGGGTAGATTCCTTTTTTATCATATCTTATGATTAAATCTAAATGCCCTAACACAGAATAATTTTTGAATTTTTTTACAACTTCAAGAATCTCTTTATAATATGCTTTATTATATTCTTTTTGAGTTTTATCTCTTTGAAAATCCTGTGTCCAGAATTCTTTATCATTTACTTGATGAACAGAAAGTATAATAAAATCAAAATCATATTTTTTTAAAAGAGCTTCATATTTATTAATAGTATGAGTTTGTATTCCACATTCAAGACCTGTTTTTATATTAATTTGTTTTGAGTATTTTTCTTTCATTTTGTTAATATCTTCTATATATTTGGGATAATTAACATTTGTAATTGTGCTTTTATCTTTTATTTCAATTTCTTCCCAATCTTTTTTTATGCCATAGTCTACATGGTCAGTTATGCAAATATCATCTATATTTAGTTTTATGGCATCTTTTATAACTTCTTCTAATGGATAATTAGAATCATCACTAAAATCTGTATGTACATGATAGTCGGCAAACATATTAATAATTCCTATTTTTATATATAATTATATATGTAAATAATTTTTATTGTATATATTTTTATGATTTTTTTAATAATTAACTATTAAAATAAAAATTAGGTATTAGTACATAAAATACCAATACCTAATAAAATTATAAATATAAATTATTGTAATGTTTTCATGTCTATTACATATCTAAATTTAGCTTGTCCGCTTGTAAGTTTTTGATAAGCCTCATCTATTTGATTAGCAGCAATAATTTCTGTTTCTGGGTATATTTTGTGTTTAAGAGAAAAGTCAAGCATTTCTTGAGTTTCTTTAATACCGCCAATCATAGAGCCATAAACTTTTTTACCTCCAGAGAATATTAATCTTGCTAAATCTATGCTTTGTTTTAATTCGGCAGGAGGAAGTCCTACAATAGCCATTTCTCCGCCGTATTTTAATAAGTCAACATAATTATTAACATCATATCCTGTAGGAATGGTTGATATTATTAAATCAAAACGAATAGTAACATCTTTTGTAGAAGTAAATAAATCTTTTGCTCCCATCTCTAAAGCTTCTTTTTTCTTTTTGTCGTTACGAGCAAATACATAAACATCAGCTCCCATATTAACAGCATATTTTACAGCCATAGAGCCAAGTCCGCCGAAACCAGCAACACCTACTACATCGCCTTTTTTAACACCAGAAAATTTAAGAGGTGAATAAGTTGTAATTCCAGCACATAAAAGCGGAGCAACTTTTTCCATTGGTGCATCTTTTGGCACTGTGATAGCAAACTTTTCACTTACCACTATATTGTTTGAATATCCGCCGTAAGTAGGCTCATCATTGTGAAAATGATCTTTACAGTCATAAGTAAGTACAGTAAGACCTCTTTCGCAAAATTGTTCATGACTTCTTTTGCAAGCCTCACATTCTCCGCAAGAGTTTACCATACAGCCCACACCTGCATAATCACCAACTTTAAATTTTGTAACATTCTTTCCAACAGCTACAACCTTTCCAGCAATTTCATGACCCGGCACCATTGGATATATTCCCTCATGCCACTCACTTCTTGCAGAGTGTATATCACTATGACATATTCCTGCATACATTATCTCTATTAAAATATCATTGTCTCCCATAGAGTGCCTTGAAAACTCAAAAGGCTTAAATGTATCAGTTTTGCTATGAACTGCGTATCCTTTAGCATTTATTCTTTTTCCAGAATTAGCTTCTTCTAAGTTCTTTTCTAATAACATATATATATCACTCCTCATTATTAAATATGTTTTATTATGGTATTTATTATAACATTGAAGTGCACTCTAATGTCAATATTTTTATACTTTAAAATTTTTAAGTTTGTAAAAATTGATTTTTGTTTTAATTATTTGCAGGGCTTTGCCCCCTGCGAAGCGTGCCCTTAGGGTAGCACCCCATTTCTTTTACGACCGAAGTAAGTGCCTGTGGTATTGGTATAAAAGAAGCAAAAGAACTGCATTTTTAATCTAAGTTTATGGTATTATTTTAATACATATTCTAGTACATGGAGTTAAAATATTTGCACTTTTTGCAACTTTTGACGAAGTCCGCACAGCGACCGAAGGAAGTGCCTGCGACTGAAAGGAGTACCTTTAGGTATGGGTGCGAAGGCGGGAAAAGTTGATAACAATTTTACAAAAATATATTAATTGAGAAAATATAGATGTTTAACTATATAAATTTGAAAATATTTTGACAATTTGGCTTTATTCAAGTATATTATTTTTAGTAATTTTTTAGGATAATTATATGCATAAAATTAACGGTGTTCTATATAAACAAAATTGTTCATTAAAAAAATATAATACTTTTAGAGTAAATGCTAAAGCACTTCATTTTTATATGCCTGAAACTATTAATGGCTTTATAGATTTAATTAAATATTTAAATGATGCTGATAAAAGATATATTATTTTAGGCGGCGGGAGCAATGTACTTTTTTTGGATAAAATAATAGAAGTTCCTATAATACACACTGGATTTTTTACAAGAATAGAGCAGACTAGTAATAATATTTTAGCTTATTCTGGGGCTAATGTTATGGATGTTGTAAAGTATGCTTATAGAAATAGTTTTACAGGTATAGAGTTTTTGTATGGGCTTCCGGGAAGTATTGGGGGAGCAGCGTACATGAATGCCCGTTGTTATGAACATTCTATATCAGAGTTTGTAGATAGTGTGGGCATTATAGATGACAATATTGAATATATGCATATAAAGGCAGATGAATGTAATTATGGTTATAAAAAAAGTATATTCCAAGATAAGAAATATATTATAATAGATGTGAGGCTAAAACTAAATAAAGGCTTAAAAAAGATAATTAAAAAAGATATGAATAAATATATAAGAGACAGAAAAAAAAAGAATCAATATAAATATCCATCTGCAGGAAGCACTTTTTTGAATGATTATGAAACTAATATGATAGCTGGTAAAGTGATAGATTCACTTAATATGAGAAACACTAGGGTAGGGGGAGCTATTGTTTCGCCTTATCATGCTAATTTTATTGTTAATTATAATAATGCTACGGGAAGAGATATTTTTGAATTAATGAAAAAGGTAAGAGAGGAAGTGTATACTAAAACAGCTATAAAGTTGAATGCTGAAGTGCGTATCATAGGAAATGATGAAAATGAAGTTTTTTGATAAAGATTTTAATAATTATAATGAAAAGCATTTATATTATATTGATAGTGCTATAGAAAAAGCTAAGGCACTTTATGACAGCTGTATATGCTGCGGACATTTATGCAGAATAAACAGAAACAATAACAAAATAGGAAGATGTAAGATTTTTGAAGACACTAATCATATAAAAGTAGCTTCTCATACTTTGCATTTTGGTGAAGAGCCTATGCTTGTCGGAAACACTGGAAGCGGAACTGTGTTTTTTTCTAATTGCAATTTATCTTGCGTTTTTTGTCAGAATCATCAAATAAGCTCTGAAGGCATGGGGGAGATTATAGACTTAGATACATTGTCATCTTATTTTTTAGATTTAGAGAGAGAGGGTGCTAATAATATTAATCTTGTAAGTGCAACGCATGTAATTTATCCTGTATTAAAGGCTTTAAAAATTGCATTACTAAATGGCTTAAACTTGCCTATAGTTTACAATACAAATGGTTATGATACTAATGAATTATTAGATTGTTTGAATGGGATAGTTGATATTTATTTGCCAGATTTAAAATATTTTAATAATGAGAAGGCTATAAAATATTCTAGGGCTGAGAATTATTTTGATGTTGCAATTAATGCTATAACTATAATGAAAAATCAGGTTGGGGATTTAATTGTAGATGATAATGATATTGCCAAAAGTGGTATAATAATAAGGCATTTAATTTTACCAAATAATGAATCAGATTCTTATGATATATTAATAGAATTAAAAGAGAGAGGATTTTTAAATAGCTATATTTCCTTAATGTCTCAGTATAGTCCAGAGTTTATGGCAAAAGATTATGATAATATTAACAGAAAACTATATGTTAAAGAATATAATGAAGTATTAAACTTTGCATTAGATTTGGGTTTTGAAAATATATTAGGACAAGAGATGGAAAGCAGTGAAAATTATTTACCAGATTTTAGAAAAGACAAGCCGTTTGAATAAAAAGAAATAAATAAAAAATGGAGCGGGCGAACGGAATCGAACCGTCATCTTTAGATTGGAAGTCTAAGGTAATAACCATTATACGACGCCCGCGATTAAAGTTTATTTATTATAACATACAAATAAAAAAAAGCAAGCTATTTTATATTATTATTACTAATATTTTACCAAGAATTTTACTTATTTATTGTAATATGGTTTTACTGTTTAAGAATAATTTTAAATAATTGGGGAAAAAATGAAAAAAATAATATTAATTCTATCATTTATTTTAACTACAGTAGTTGCTTGTTCTAGTACACCTAAGGCGACTACTCCAGAAACAACATCTGGTTTTAATACTCAATTAAATCTTCCAGATGGTGTTAGGGTGAGAGAAACTCCTAGAGGAAAGGTATTAGAGCTTTATGACCCTAAAGCTAAAAGTGATGTTGGTAAGCAGACAGGAATTTATGAAGTAAAATTCCAATTCGACAAAGCTGTAGAAATAGGAGAGTATAAACAAGCTTATAATTTAGTTTATACTATATTAAACAATAATCCTGAAATAAGAATTATGGTAGAAGGTAATTCTAGTAAAGAAGGTAGAGCTCCTTATAACTACAATTTGTCTGTAAGAAGATCTGATACTAGTTACAATTATTTAATAAAATTAGGCACTAAAAATAACAGACTTCTTAAAAATGCTTTTGGTGAGGCTCTTCCAGAATATCCTACTTTAGAAGCTAATAGAAGAACTGAATTTATAGTAATAATGAATGAAGCGGATTTAAAAAAGTATAATGACTTTGCAAAAACTGTCGATGTTAATAAAGAAAATTAATATCTAAGGTTTTGGTAAAGGCTATGAAAAAATTAATATTTATTTTTGCTTTATTTATTTTTGTAATATCTTGCGGAACTACTCCAGAAATGGCGGCTCCTGTTGAAACTGCAGAACCTGTTGTTTTGGCTGTAGAAGAACCTCAAGTTGTTACTAATACTGCTGAACTCTATTTACCTCAAGGTACTTCTATAAGAGATTCTCAAAGGGGAAGAATACTTGAGACTAATCCAAAAATAATATTTGGATTTGCTAAAACTACTATGCCTGCAAATGCTAATGCTGTTTTTGCTAAAATAATAGAGTTTTTAGATAAGAATCCTAATGTTAGATTAGTAATAGAAGGACATACTAGCAATAGGGGAATAGCTTATCCTTATAATTACAATTTATCTGTTAATAGAGTGAGAAGTGCTAGGAATTATTTGGTTAATAATGGGGTTGATGCTAATAGATTAATTGAAAAACCGCTTGGTGAAGCATTGCCAGAGTCTAGTATTCAAGCTAATCTTAGAAGATATGAATTTGTAATTATTGAAAATCAAGCAGATTTGGATAAATATAATAGTTTTGTATCTACTCTTAATGTGAGAAAGGAAACTGTATATACTGGAAATTAATTAATTTTTATGTATACTATTAAAAATTTAACCTCCTTCTTTCTGTAATGGAAATTGGGAGGTTTTCTAAATTCAATTAAAGGTATTATGTTTTATGAAACAGTTTGTTATTTTATTTTTATTAATTATTTCTTTTAATTTAATTGCACAAAGTACTAATGAAACTTTATCATCATCTACTACTAATGAAGCTGCTTCATCAGGCTATGTTGTAAACGAGGAATTAATCAACACTTTTAAATATGGTACTACTTCTCAAAAAATATCAGCTATTTCAAAAATAAAAAAGACTAAAAATGAAAATGATATTTCTGCTATGGTGGAATATTATCCTAATGAAAAAAATAATAAAATAAAAATAGAGATAATTAATTTCTTTAAGCAAAATGTTAATGATAAAGGAAAAACTATAATAGATTATGCTATAGTAGATGAAGATGATAGTGTGCGAAAAGAGGCTTATTATTTATGTTCTATTTATCCTGATATAAAGTATGAGGCAAGTATTATGTCTTCTATTAGCAATGAATCTGGGCTTATATTAGATAGTATGATAAATGCTTTAGGTGCTATTAAATCCACTTTAGCATCAGATTATTTGGCAGAGAAATACACTAATGATGTGATTGGCTCTAGCACAAAGATAGAGATATTAAGATATTTTTCTGAAACTAAAGATAGTAAAGGTGAAGTTATTTGTAGAAATGTGGCACAAAATACTGGAGAGCCTGCTTTGGTTAGATATATGGGAATAGTGGCAATGGGGGCTTATCCTAGTGCTGAAAATTATGAGATATTACAAAAAATATTAAAAGAGGATTTGCCTGAAGTTACTGCGAGGGTTATTTATATACTTCCAGAGTATAGTGCTTATGGGGATATTAAAACGGATATTGTTGAGGCTTGCAAAAATGATAGCGAATCTGTGAGGATATATGCTATTAAGGCTTTGAAAGATTATAAGACAGAATCAGAGATTCAAGAGCTTTTGCTTTATAGACTTCAAAATGACAATTCTGAAAATATTACTCTTGAGGTATTAAATCTTTATAACGATTCTATGCCTACTGGAGAGATGTTTGATGCCATAAAAAAATTAGCTGACTCTTCTGCAAACAAGAAAATTAAAGAAAAAGCAAAATCAATAGTAGAAGGCTCTAATAATACAACAACAGAAACAACTACAGCTACTGCTTATTAATGTTTATGATTTTAGAAGAAATTGTTAAAGAGTTAGAGATTATTTTGTCGGATATCGCATTTTCTGGAATAGACAATATTGACAGTTCATTTGTAGAGAGAATAGAGATGCTTGAAAATAGTGCTAGAGAAAAAAATATACTTAATCTTAGTAATTTATTAAATGATTTTGTAAGTTCAATTAAAGATTATAAATTAGAAGATTCGAGAGAGAATTTGCAAAAAGTTTTTATCAATGTTTCTAAATTAGATTTTTACATAAAGAATGCATCATATTAAAAAACCTACTTAAACTTTTATAATTTAAGTAGGTTTTATATATGTATAATAATAAATTAAATAGTTTTATTTCTTAATAGTTTTATTTCCTATACTATCTTTCTCATCATTTTGTTTATTATCTTCTTTTGCTGTCATCATAATAGAATTATTAATACTATCACCATTTCCATCGTCTTCTGAAGGTCTTACTATTTGAGCTTTATCTGCTAATGATGATTTAAATATTTTTGTAGCTTCATCTTCGCTTTGATTTTCCATAATTGCAGCAGCGGCAGCAGATTCTGAAGCCATTAAATCTCCGCTAGAGTGTACTATCATAACATCTTCAGGTCTAACAGTGATAAGTCCATTAGAAGTTCTAACAGCCAAAGCAACTCCAGTATCATTTTCCATAACCATCTCAACAGGTCCTAAAAATCTATTTCCCGCCTCGTCCATTACTTCAACACTTTTACCAAGCATAGAATAACCGCTTTGACTAGAATAAAATGTTTTCATAGATTCTAAGTTTTTATTAACTTCAGTCATTTGCTCTACAGAAGAAAACTGTGCAAGCTGTGCTATCATATCTCTGTTATCCATAGGAGCCAATGGGTCTTGATGGCTCATTTGTACTGTTAATAGTTTTAAAAAGTCATCTTTACCTAAGGAGTTTTTAGCAGGATCTCTTTCAAAATTATGCTGCAAGTTAAAAGCTCCAACTTCTTGCTTTAATATTCTTATCTCCTTATCACTCATTCTTAATGCTTCTGCTGATATCATAATTTTTTGTCTCCTAAGTTATTTTTTTATTTAATTATTTTTTATATTAATAAGTTTAATTTTCTCTCTGGAACTATATTATAATTTTGTACGCTTACAGTTTCTTCTTCTATATTGTCTGCTCCAAAGCCATTTAAATTATTGTTGTTACCTTCAAACTCAAACTCTCCATTTTCATTTGGCATGTCCTGTCTAAGCATTACATCAAACCCTTCTATGTTTATTCCAATCTCATTTAAAGAACTAATAACAGTGTCTAAGTTTTTTGTAAATATGTCTTTTATCTCAGCATTATCTACAAATATTTTACCTACTAAATTATTGTCAGCGTCCATGCTTATTTTTAATCTCACCTTACCCAAATATTCAGGATTAAGAGACATCAAAACTTCACTCTTGCCATTATTAACAGCAACCTGTGCTTTCTCTACCAATTTTGACATCAAATCTTGAAATCTAATCATATTCTCAGCAAGATTATTAGTGCTTTGTGATTTAGATACATTGTTGTAATGATTATATCCTTTTAAATTAGAAGAAGAATCTTTCATGTTAATGATTGTAAGTTCGCTTCCTTTTTCATCGGATATAGTGTTATTTAAATTATTATTAGCATTCTCTTTAGCTTCTTGCAATCTCATCTCTCTTTTATCAGCAACATTATCATCATTGCTTATAAGAGTTTCTGTAGAATTATTAATTATATCATCATTTATATTTTCTACTATTTTTGTATCTTTTATATCTTTTGCATCTTTCACATCTGCTTTTTCTATATTTTTAGCTTTTTCTTCTATATTATTATCATCTTTAACTTCTACCAACTCAAATATGTCTGATAATTTTTCAACATTAATATCATCATTTTGATGAGATACAGCAATCTCTTCTAAACTCTCTAAAACAATTATTAAATCAATAATTTCTTTTTTATCTTTTTCATCTAATTCTTCTAAATTAATGTTTTTTAGCTCTTCTTTTATGTTCTCGATATCTTTAAGCAATGAAGATAATTTCTCTTCATTAACTTTATTATCAATATTTTTATCTAATTGAGCCTTTTTATCAGCCTTATAATTTTCTATTATGAGTCCTGCTTTATCAATTAATTTTTTTGCTTTCTCTTTAGAAGACATTATATCTTTTTTAATTTCATTATTATCTGCATTTTCAGTGTTTTCTATATTTTTATTTTCTTTGTTTTCGTTTTCTGATATTTCTTCTTTTTTCTCATTTATAGTTTTTTCTAACTCACTATTTTTTACTTCATCTTTATTATTTTCAATGCTTTCTCTTTTTATGTTTTCAGTGCTATCAGCATTTTGAGAGTTTTCATCTGTTATATTGTTTTTATATAAACTATCTTGATAATCTTCTTCTTTTTCTATAGATTTGTTTGTAACACTTTGAGAATAAATCTCCTCGCTATTTTGTGCTTCATCTAGCATTTTAGCAAAACTATTATTATCATCATATATATTATAAGTTGTATTATTATTAGCAGATATATTGCTGTCATTAAAAGATAATACATTGCTAACTGAGTTTATCATAAACATAACCTCTTAAAAAATAAAAATCATATCACTTACTATAATCGGAAATATGGAAATTTGCTTTATAAAAAATATATTGCTTTTACAACTATATTTTTAATGTAAGTTTTTTGCTGTTCTTTTTCCTGCGTACGAGCTGCACCACCTTGCCGCACTACTCGCCTAGCTGTGCACTCCCTACGGTCGGGGGCTTACCGCACGGTAATGTTATGCTTTAATTATAACTTATTAGTCGTGCGGGGGAGTGCCTTTTAATGTACAATTAAATTATAAAATTTATAATAAAAATGCAGTTCTTTTGGTTCTTTTATACCAATACTGAAGGTACTTCCTTCAGTCGCGGTGTGTACTTCGTCAAAGTTGCAAAAAGTGCAAATACTAGAACTTTATGTTAAAAAATACCTATTAAATGTAGTATAAAATATAAATTTTAGTTAAATGCAGTCTTTTTGCTTCTTTGTTCCAATACCGAGTAGGTGCCTATCGGCAAAAGAACTGGGGGTGCTAGTCACCGCAAATAATTAAATAAAATTAATTTAATACTATTGAAATATATGTGCTGTTTGAGAAATGATATTTGTGCCTGTTTCAAATACCAAAAAAGGAAATTTCCCCATAATGCCGGCTACTATATTTGAAGGGGGCATTGTTGATAATCTATTATATTCATTTACATGTGTATTATACGTTTCTATTGCTTTTTTCTCTTCTTGTATTATTGGTCTTATTACTCTTAAAGCTTCTATATAAAATTGATTTGTCCTTAAAACAGGATAATTCCTTGCTGTATAATCTATTTTATTGATATTCTCTTGTATTCTTGCTTGAACATATTGAAACTCTTGAAAAGTTAGCGGCTTTTCTATTAATTTATCATCTATATCTATTTTACTTAGTCTTATTATATAATTACTTAATGAACTTACGGTGTATGTATCTAATCTTGGTATTTTTGATATGGCATTATAATATTGTATAGAAGCTTCTCTTTTTTTTGAATAAATATTTAATATATTATTTAAATGTTCTCTTGATAATTTTTCTTCTGTGAGAATAGATTCTTTTATAGAAGTAGTAGTTACTATCATAAATATACTAATAGCTATAACATTAACTATTATAAATATAATAGCTACAATAGAACCTTTCATTACTTTCCCTTAAATTTTTTTTGTTTAAACAATAAAACAATTATATATAAATAAAAGTAAATTGTCAAAAATAATATATATTGTATTATCTTTTTGAAGTTGATTTTATAACTTCTATATCACTTGAAATGTCAATAATGTTATTATTATATATCGTGTCTAATATAGTTTTTAATTTTTCTTTTATTGCTATAATAGAGTCCATTATATCATTTTTTAATTTAGTATTATCTTGTTCTATTTTTGATTTTTCTAAGTCTATATATGTATTTATTATTTTTACTATTGTAGGTATATTATATTCTAAAAGTTTTTCTAATTCTTTTATTGCTATTTTATTGTCGCTAGTATCTTTTGCAGATATGTCTATTATATTTTTATAAAGTTCATTTAACTCTTTAATATTTTCTTTTAATTTATTGTCTTTAATTTTCATTGATATAGTGTTTATGAGTTTATTATATTTTAAAGACTGTTTTATGATGTTAGATTCTTTTTTATTATTAGAAAAATTATTAGTTAATTCTATTTTATTGTATTTCTCATCAAACTCCTCTTCTGTCATAAATGTAAACTTTAATAAATCTATTACACAGATAATTGTAGGTATAAAAGTCCAGAAGAATAAAACATGTAATATTCCTCTTTTTGTTTGTCCAAGATAGAATTTTTGTATACCAATACCGCCAAGCATTATAGACAATGCAGAATATATTATGGCATATGCTCTTTTTTTCATTTTACAATTTTACCATATTTTTAATTTTTAAGAAAATGATTTATATTTATTTATATTAAATTTTGTTACTCTCTTATAACCAGTTATAATTCTAAAAATAGCATAAAAAAATCCTAATCCGTAAAACAGATGAGTGATAAAAAACATAAAAGGATATATAAATATTCCTAAAATTTTATTTATAAGTCCTTCATCTCTTATAGATTTTATTATACCCGCCAAAATTGTCATTGCAGAATATACAATAAATGGAATAAAATATAATGCTATATAATTAATTTTAGTATGTAAATAAATAGTTAATATTATAGGTAGTGATAAAATATAAACACTAAAAAAAGCAGGTAATGTAAATATTAAGTTTTTTTTATTGAAGTTTTTATAAAGCTGTTCGAATCTTCCCCTTCCATAGTTAAGAAGCATTTTTATATATGATTTTAAATTTCCTCTAGGGGGTCTTCTTACTATTATTTCAGGGTCATACATTAATTTGTAGCCCAAAGAAAGTATTTTATCAATTAATGCATTCTCTTCATTTGGGTATAAATCTTCATCAAAAAGCCCCGCTTCAAATATTACATCTCTTCGCACAAACAAATTACAAAGTATTACATCTCTATCTGTTCCTTCTCTATAAGTAGAAGAGTTTTTACTGTATCTATTTGCTATAGGCCCTACAGCATAATAAGAACGCATACAAGAGTCAATATATCTCTCTTTTGCATTTGAAATAATATGAATAGCAGGCCCGCCAACTATTGCAACTTTTTCATTGCTTTCAAATATCTCTACAGCCCTTTTTATATTAAGAGGATCTACAAGCGAATCATTATCTATAAAATATATAATATCTCCAGAAGCCTTTTTTAAACATTCATTTCTTTGTACGGTAGGATGAGTACCTTCGGCTTGAAATATTTCTATATTATTTTTATTATAATCAGATAGATAAATTCCTACTAATGTACTTTCTATATTTTCACCTATTCTATGAGGAATAATTACAGTTACTTTTAACGACACTTATATTTACATCCCAATATTTCTAAAATAAGCAGTTCTCAAATTAGCAGCCATCTCTTCAGGGCTAGTAGGGTTACAAGGCGCCCAAGCACCTGTTTCTGATGAAGCATTGAATTTTTGTTTTTCTTTGCTTCTCATAGGCGGAAAGAACTCTATATGATAACGCCATATATCATTATAGTTAAAACCATCATTTACAGGTGCACTATACATACACATCATATAAGGAAATTTCATGTCAAATAATGTGTCTAATGTAGTAGTAGCTTTTTTTATAGTATCAGCTAAAGATAAAGATTCTTTTTCATTAAAATCATTTATAGCTATAACATTTCTTTTGGGCATAATCATAATGCCATAAGGATATTCAGAAGCAAAAGGAAGAAAACATACAAAATCATCATTTTCAAATATGATTCTTCTTCCATCTTCAATTTCTTGTTCAAGCATATCGGCAAATAAATTTTTATTTTTTATATTATAATAGCTTGAAGCCATTTCAATTTTTCTTTTAATTCTTAAAGGTATCCAACTATAACCATATATTTGTCCATGAGGGTGCGGCATAGTAACGCCAACTACTTCTCCTTTATTTTCAAAAGGCATAATATATTTTATTTTTTTATTTTCAGCTATTTTAACCATTCTCTCTTGCCATAATTTAACAAGTTTTAATATATGTTCAACAGGCAATTCTGGAAGGGTAGTATTGTGGTCTGAAGAGTATAAAATTACTTCGCATTTTCCTATAGAAGGAGCAGTTTTAAATAGTTTACCATTATCAACATCATCAGGATAAGGCGGTTCAAAAGATAGAGCAGGAAAGTCATTATCATAACAGAGAACATCATAACTATCAGGCACTTTACCGCTTCCCGGGCAAAAAGGGCAATAGTCTTTAGGCATCTGCGGACGTGCTTGCCTATGACTTGCTATCATAACATAATCACCAAGTAAAGGATTATAACGTAATTCTGCCATAATTAATATACTCCTAAAATATTTATTACTTATTAATTATATATCTATTTTTTATAATAAGCAAATATTTTATATTTTTATTATGATACTCTGGCAAATGTTTTTTATAAAAAAATATATAAAGATTATTTTAAAGCTTTTTTAATATAGCTAACATTGAAAACATATAATAATGATGAATAATTATATTAGTTTTTACAAAATAAATAAAAGACGAATTTTTAATACATTAAAATACATTTTATTCATTAATAATATTATAAAATTAGTAAAAATTATATATTATTTTTAATTGACAAATTAGCATATTTTATTATAATCATAAACTATATGATTATTGATTTTGCTATAAACAAATTGATAGTAGTCTTTTCTTACTTATCCAAAAAATACACAAGACATATAATATAATCTTTTAAATTCTATAGGCTATAGAATCTATTTCTATTTTTTAATTAACAATATATTAGGAGTATATGCTATGTCTAATAATTATTTACCAGAAATTTTTGAAACTTTTAATGATGCCCGCAAAAAAGGCTTTATTACAATGAAAGAAGAGAAAGATAAAGGTAGAAATGTAGTTGGTACTTTTTGTACATATACACCAAGAGAGGTGATATATGCTGCTGATGCTATAGCGGTGTCATTATGTTCTACTAGTGATGAAACTATACCTGAGGCAGAGAAGTATTTGCCTAAGAATTTATGTCCGCTAATAAAATCTAGTTATGGTTTTGCTGTTACAGATAAATGTCCTTATATGTATTTTTCTGATATTATAGTAGGTGAGACCACTTGCGATGGAAAGAAAAAAATGTATGAGCTTTTGGGAGAGATAAAAGACACACATGTTATGCAGCTTCCATATTCAAAAAATGAATTTGCTGTTGCTCTTTGGAAAAACGAAATTAAAGAGCTTATAAAAAAATTAGAAGAAAAATTTAATGTAAAAATTACAGAAGAAAAGTTGAAAGAAGCTATAAAGTTATGCAATGAAGAGAGAAAAGTAATAAGAGAGTTTTTTAATTTAGGTAAACTAGTGCCTTCTCCTATAAAGGGAAGTGATATGCATGAGGCTTTGCAGTCATCTAACTATAAATTTGACAGAAAGCTTTATATAGAAGAGA
The DNA here is from genome assembly GCF_009755885.1 of Brachyspira sp. SAP_772. NCBI lineage: Bacteria > Pseudomonadati > Spirochaetota > Spirochaetia > Brachyspirales > Brachyspiraceae > Brachyspira > Brachyspira sp. SAP_772. The sequence continues at coordinate 688,967 of NZ_VYIX01000002.1, forward strand.
TAAAAAATTTAGTTGACACTTTTAATGATAAATATAAAAAAGGAGAATCTCCATTTAATAAAAACACTCCGAGAATACTTATTACAGGATGTCCTACTGGAGGGCTTGTAGAAAAGATAGTAAAGCAGCTTGAAGAGGTTGGCGGAAATGTTGTATGTTTTGAAAGCTGTGTAGGTACAAAGAGTTTTGAGATGCTTGTAGATGAAAACAAAGATCCTATAGAGGCTATTGCTGAGAGATATTTAAATATACCTTGTTCTGTTATGAGTCCTAACAATGAAAGAATGGAGATTATAAAAAGATATATTGATGAATATAAAATAGATGGTGTGGTAGATGTTACTTTAAGTGCTTGTCATACTTATGCTGTGGAAGGCGAAAAGATTAGACGCACTGTAGAAGAATGCGGAAAGTCATATTTACAAATAGAGACTAATTATTCTAACAGCGACACTGCTCAGCTTAGAACTAGATTAGAAGCTTTTGTTGAAATGCTATAAATATATTATTTTTTAATAAACTTTTTATAATATTTAGTTATGGAATTTAAAAATGATATATTTTGACAATGCAGCAACCACATTAAAAAAACCAGACACTGTTGCTAAGGCAGTTTTTGATGCGATAAACAGCTTTGCAAATGCTTCAAGAGGTTCCTATGAATCATCATTAAATAGCGAGAGAATGATACTTGATACAAGAGAGAGAATAGTTAAACTTTTTAATGGATATAGCCCTAATTATGCTGCATTTACAAGCAATTCCACAGAGGCATTAAACACAGCAATAAAAGGCATAATTAATAAAGATAGCCATGTTATAACCACATCGCTTGAACATAATAGCGTTTTAAGACCTCTCTATGAAATGGAAACTTTAGGAACAGAGCTTACAATAATAAAAGCAAATAATAAAGGTGAATTAAATTATAACGATATAGAAAAAAGCATAAAACCAAACACTAAAGCAATTATTTGTACGCATGCTTCTAATGTTATAGGCGATATTTTGGATATAGAGTTTATTTGCAATTTATGCACTAAACATAATATATTATTTATATTAGATGCTTCACAAACAGCAGGAAGTATTGATATAGATATGAAGAAAAACAATATAGATGTTGTATGTTTTACAGGTCATAAAGGTTTGATGGGACCTCAAGGTACGGGTGGATTATGCATAAAAAAAGGTGTTGATATTAAGCCATTAAAAACAGGAGGCTCTGGAATAAAAACATATTCAAAGACACATCCAGAAAATATGCCTACAAGACTTGAGGCGGGTACATTAAATAGCCATTCTATAGCTGGGCTTAATGCTGCTTTAGAGTTTATAGAAAATGAAACTGTAAAAAAAATTAGAGATAAAGAAATGGAATTAGCAGATTGCTTTTATAATGGTGTGAAAAATATAGAAAACATTAAGCTTTATGGAAATTATAATACAAAACAAAGAACTTCTATAGTGGCTTTAAATATTGGGGATACGGATTCGGCAAAAGTGTCTGATATATTATCAAGCAAATATAATATAGCAACGAGGGCAGGAGGTCATTGTGCACCTCTTATGCATGAGGCTTTAGGCACTGTTAAACAGGGTATTGTGAGATTTAGCTTTTCTTATTTTAATACATTTGAAGAGATAGAAAAAGGAATTGATGCTGTGAGGGAGATAAGTAAAAGTTTATAAGTTATATAATAAAAACTATTAGATAGAATAAAAAAATTAAATTAAAGAAAGAAGGAAGAATAAAAATGTATTATGTTGGCATAGATATTGGATCAACTGCTTCTAAGGTAGCTGTTTATGATGATAAAAAAAATGATTTTGTAGAATTGTTTATGATACCTACGGGCTGGTCTGGAGTGGAAGCTTCTTTGCAGATATTAAAAATGCTTGAAGATAAAAACATTAAAAAAGAAGAATCCTATTTTGTTGGCACTGGTTATGGGAGGGTTGCTATAGAATATGCTGATAAAACTATAACAGAGATTACTTGTCATGCTAGGGGGGCTAATTTTTTATTTTCAAATTTAGACGGCACATTGATTGACATAGGAGGTCAGGATACAAAAATAATAAGTATAAAAAACGGCAAAGTTGACAATTTTATTATGAATGATAAATGTTCTGCTGGCACTGGGAGGTTTATAGAGTTAATGGCTAATTCTTTGGGCTGTTCTATACCTATACTTCTTGAAGAAGCTCAAAAATGTGAAAGCACAGATGTTGTAATAAGTTCTATGTGTACAGTATTTGCTGAAACTGAGGTTATAGGGCTTAAGGCTAGCGGAAAAGAAAAAAATGAGATTGCTTATGCTATAGTAAACTCTGTTGCAAATAAAGTGTCTTCATTATGCGGAAAGTTTAAAGATGATACTTATTTTCTAACGGGCGGATTGTGCATGTTTGATTATTTAGTTAAAGTGTTAGAAAAAGCTTTAGGCGGAAAAGTTATAACTGATAAAAGAGGACAGTATGCTGGTGCTATAGGTGCTGCTATTATAGGCTTTGAAAAAAAATCTAATAACACAGCATCTAACAATACAAAAAATAATACAATAGTAGAAAATAATAATAATAAAGAGAAGAGATTAATCATAACATTTAATACCACAACAGATGTTATGAGAGCAGAAAAGACTTTTAAAAATATTATGACTCAAACTAATGAAGTATTGGGAAAGATAATATCTATACCAAGTGAAATATCTGCAGGGTGCGGTATGTGTTGGGAGAGTGAAGTTGATTTTGAATATAAGTTAATTGATATATTAAAAGAAAATGATATAGAATATGATAATTCTTATAAGATAGAAAAATAGTTTTTGCACATTTTAAATTTGTTAAAAATATTTTTAATATAAGTTTATATAATTTTATTATCATAAAGTATATAGTGTGTTACATAACTTACTAGTTTTTTCTCAAATATATTTAATAAGTTCTATAAATTATTAATAACATTGACAGTGAATATTTTTCAATATACAATCAAATAGGTTTTAAGCTATGTGGGGTATATATGAAAAAAGTATTTATTATATTATTCTTGTTTAATATTCTTTTGTATTCTAAAACTTTAGATGAATCGTTATTTTCCGCTGTAGAAGATAATAATATAAAAAAAGTTAAATCATATTTAGATAAAGGTGCAAACTGTAATGCATTAGATTCTTATAATAGAACGGCTTTAATAAATGCTTCTGTATGCGGATATGATGATATAGCAAAATTACTTATAGAAGAAGGTACAGATGTCAATATTAAAGATAAAGCAGGTGCTACAGCATTAATGTACGCTTCTAGAGATACAAATTATGAAATAGTTGAATTTTTATTAAAAAATGGTGCTGATGTAAACATTAAAGATATTGCAGGAGAAACTGCATTATATTATAGTATTGAGCATAATAGTTACGGACAGGAAAATGAAAGAGAAAATGCTGTAAAAATACTTAATTTATTAATAAAATACGGTGCTGATGTAAATACCAAAAATGATGAAGGTGCATCTCTTCTTGATGTATCCTATAGAATTTCAGAATCTTTTGATAAAAATAAAGAAATGTTTAAAATATTAGTTGAAAATGGTTTTGATGTAGAATCAAAAATAAAGTCGGATAGTACTGATTATGATTATACTCCTTTAATGATTTCTGTTTATAAAGAAGATTATGATATGGTTCAATATTTGCTTGATAAAGGTGCCAATCCTAATGCGGCAAATAATGAAAACAAAACCGCTTTAATGATTGCTAATGATGATGGAAATTTTGATATTTCAAAATTACTTATACAACAAGGTGCTAATATAAACGCACAAGATGAAGACGGCTGTACAACATTAATGACAGCTACTGTAAGCGGAGATTATGAAATGGTTAAATTTTTATTAGAAAATGGTGCTGATATAAATACTAAAGACAATGATGGAAACACTGCATTATATTATAATATTTACTATGATCATTACGGAAAAGAAGAAAGACTAGAAAATGCTAAAAAAATATTTAATTTATTAATAAAATATGGTGCTGATGTAAATACTAAAGACAATGATGGAGCATCACTTCTTGATATATCTTATAGACCTTCAACAGCCTTGATACAAAATAGAGAAATGTTTAAAGTATTAGTAGAAAATGGTTTTGACTTAGAATCAAGAATAAAGGGTGGGGATGATTATCCTACTGATTATGATTATACTCCTTTAATGATAGCAGCTTTAAGAAATGACTATGATATGGTTAAATTTTTAGTTGAAAAAGGTGCCGATGTAAATGCTAAAACACATTCTGAATATAGCTCAGTGGAAACTCCTCTATTACTCTCATTAGATTATGAACATATTGATTCTAGATATGATGAAAATTCATCTGTTGCAGAATTTTTAATAAATAATGGTGCTGATATAAATGTAACAAATGAGGATGGAGAGACACCTTTAATGTATGCTTCCAAAGTTCATAATATAAAAGTGGTAGAACTTCTAATACAAAAAGGTGCTGATATAAATGCTTTCAATAATTATGGAAATACAGCCTTAATATATGGTGTAAATAATTTAGAAACAGTAAAATTATTAGTGGAAAATGGTGCAGATGTAAACTTTTATAAAGGAGGAAGTACTGCTTTAATATCAGCATGTGAGTATAGTCATGAAAGAAATATAGATGTAATAAAATATTTAGTTTCAAAAAATGCCAATATAAATGCACAAGATAATGAAGGATACACAGCTTTAAATAAAACTCTTGATACTTCAGATGAAGGCAGTATTGATATATTAGACTTTGAAATAGCTAATTTTTTAATAGAGCAAGGTGCTGATGTAAACATAAAGAATAAACGAGAATATACTCCTTTGATATATCTTGGTATGGGTGAAGGTAATTTTAATAATAAAAGTTTTCAGGAATATCGTATAAAATTAGCTGAAGTTTTATTAGAAAAAGGTGCAGATATTAATGCAAAAGATTATAATGGATACACTTCTTTAATTTGGGCTTGTTCATCATATGGCTCAAGGTTTGCTGAACCATTTGTTAAATTTTTAGTAGAACAAGGGGCTGACATAAATATTACAAATAACTATGGAGATACCGCTTTAGATATAGCAGAACATCTTAAACTTAGAAAAATTGTAAGCATTCTAAAAAAAGCTCAAAGAACTCAAATAAATAGAAAGTAAGTTTTTATGATTAACCTTTTAATTTTACATTTATATTTAATTTTGTTGTAAAGTTTTGAAGCAAGTATAATATATAAAACTGCTAGAATACAAACAAAACAGGAGACATTCATATAATGGATACTATTATTCGTAATATTGAAGTAAAAAATGTATTAACAAAGTCCAATTTACCAGTAAGTGATTATTCGGTAAATCCTTATATAGGCTGCACTCATGCATGTAAATATTGCTATGCATCATTTATGAAAAGATTCACAAATCATACAGAACCTTGGGGAGAGTTTTTAGACATTAAACTATGGCCTGACATTAAAAATCCGCAAAAATACAAAGGTAAAGAATTATTTATGTCTTCAGTTACAGATCCATATCAGCCTGCTGAAGAAACTGCTTGCAGAACTAGAGCTATTCTAAAACAGATGCAGGGAAGCGGCTGCAGTATTGGCATTGCTACAAAATCGGATCTTGTAGTTAGAGATCTTGATATTATTAAAACATTTCCTAATGCAAGAGTTTCATGGTCAATAAATACTCTTGACGAAAATTTCCGTGCTGATATGGATAAAGCAGTAAGTATTGAGAGAAGATTGTCAGCTATGAAAATATTTTATGATGCTCATGTGCGTACAACATGCTTTATATCTCCAATATTTCCAGCTATAACAGATATACCTGCTATAATAAGAAGAGTAAAAAAGCAATGCAATATGATATGGCTTGAAAATCTTAATCTAAGAGGCGGATATAAAAAGATAATATTAGAATATATAAAAGAAAAATACCCAAAGTTTGAAACTTTATACAATGACATATACATTAAAGGCGATATGAAGTATTGGTATGAACTAGATGCAGAAATGACAAAATTTTGCAATGAAGAAGGACTGCTATATGTAAGAAATGATGATTCAATAAAACGTCCTTTCAATGAACCTCCAATAGTTGTAAATTATTTCTTTCATGAAAAGATTATACCTTCTGCAAAGAAAAAAGAAAAAAAATTATAATAAAAAATGCATTTATATATTTTATAGGTGTGTAATTAAGAAAATAAAGAATAAGTTTAAAAAATATTTTCTTGTAAAAAATTTATTGTTGAAGTATGATTTTTTAATAATGGTTTCGGAGTATATATTATGGCACTTTTAGGAACATACGATTATTGTAAATATGTTTTAAGGTTTTTTTATGAAACTACTGGAGCAGTACATAGAAGTAAATCATATGAGAAAGTAAAAGAATATTCAAATACAAGTGATGAAGATTATAATATAGTTTATGAACATGTAAAATCAAATAAGAATGGATATTCAAAATTTAAAGATAAGATAAATTGGAATTTTACTTTTTTAAAACAAGCAGAATTAATTGAAAACGTTGAGAGGGGAGTATATCAAATAACTGACTTCGGCAAAAAATTCTATGAAGAAAATCCAAACTTTGATTTCAAAACGCTAAAAGAAAAAACTCCGTATTTAGAAAATAGCAAAAGCCATGATAATGAAGAAGATAATGATGACATAGAAGAAGATGAAAACAGAAGCGAGGTTGAAAAGAGCATTGAAGAATATTATGAGGGTGTGGAAAAAGATATATTAGACAGATTGCAGCTAATGGGTGAGAGTAGTGTTGATAAGGGGACTAGGTTTGAAAATATATGTTTAGATTTGCTTGAGAAAATGGGCTATGGTAAAAAATATAGAACAGGCGGAAGCGGTGATAGGGGAATTGACGGCACGCTTACTATGGATAAATTCGGTTTTGATATAGTGGGTGTGCAATGTAAATGCTACAAAGAAAATAACAAAGTTAATGACACAGAAATAACAAAATTTGCACATGGTCTTAAAAATGTTAATGGCATAAGCAGAGGAATTTTTATTACAACTTCAGATTATACTCCGCAAGCAAAGAAGGTTGTAGAAGAGTTAAAAGATATAAAAATAATTCTTATAAACGGATATAAGCTTGCTAAATATATGCGTGAATACGAGGTTGGAGTAAAAGTATTAGAGACAAGGAATATATATGATATTATTATTTAATTTAGATGTAGAGAAATAATTATGTTTTGTCATATAAGTTTTTTATTCAACTTTTTCCTGCAGCAAAAACTTTTCGCCCTTTGGGCACGCTTCGCGAAAGTGCAAATATTTAAGTTTTATATCTAGAAAATATATGAAATAATACCATACATTTTTGGCTATATTTTATAAAAATGCAGTTCTTTTGCTTCTTTTATACTAATACCACAGGCACTTCCTTCGGTCGTAAAAGAAGTGGGGTGCGGGGCAAAGCCCTGCAAGTAATTAAAAAATTCAGTATATATTAAAACTATTATTTTAAATCAATTTTTTATTGTTCTTTTTCCCGCAGCTCGCGGTGCGGACTTCGTAAAAAGAACCAAAAAGTGCAAATGAAAAATACTATTAAGTAATACCAGTTATGTTTTATTAATATAATATCTATGTTTTGTATAAAATGCAGTTCTTCGAAAAGTGTGCTGACGAAGTCTAACTATGGCAGCAACTTTTGCAAATCCCACAGAGAATGTGCGACAAAAAAGTTGATAACATCTATATAATGTACATAAGCTAACAAAAACTAATTGTTTAGTTATATTAACATAAAATAGTTGACATAATTATATATTTGGTTATTATATTTTAAAAATTAAATAAAGTAATATGAATAGTATATATAGTATAAAGAGAATAATATGATAAAGAAAGTTATAATAATTTTGCTTGCAAATATATTTTTATTATCATGTTCTAATAGTAAGTCATCTAATGAAGGAATAGTGGTATCAGTTGGAGGGATGCCAAGCAGTTTAGATCCAGCATTTGCAAAAGGCATTAATACAGCAGTTTACATAACACATGCTTTTGAAACTCTTACTCAAAGAGATGAAGATGGTACTATAATTCCTGCACTTGCTGAAAGCTGGGAAGCTATGAGCAATAATACAGTTTATATATTTCATTTGAGAGAAAATGCTAAATGGTCTGACGGGAAGACAGTAACTGCAAATGATTTTGTATACACTTTAAGAAGATTGATAGATCCTAAAGTTGCTTCCCCATTTTCTTTGGGTTTTGATATAATAAAAAATGCACATTCTATAATGTTGGGAGAGAAGCCATTAGAAGAATTAGGAGTTTATGCTTTAGATGATTATACTTTAAAAATAGAGCTTGATATACCGCTTCCTTATTTTGAGGAGGCTATGGCTAGTGATATTGCTTCTCCTGTGAGGGAAGATATTATAGAAGCTTACGGAGAAGATTGGGCATTAAATAAAGAACATTATATAGGAAACGGTCCTTATATAATAACAGAATATGATAAAGCTGTGAAAATAGTAATGGAGAAAAATCCTTATTATTGGGATAAAGATAATGTTAAGGCTGAAAAAATCACTTTTGAGTTTTTAGAAGATGTTAATACTGCAGTTGCGGCAATTTATGCAGAGAGTATATTATTTTATCCGGAGGCACCAGAAAATGAAAGAGCTTCTTTAATAGAGCAGGGCATAGGGATAGAAGTTGACATAACATCAATAGCTTACTATATGGTTAACTTAAAGAGAAAGCCTTTTACTGATCCTTTAGTAAGAAAAGCATTGGCGCTTGGCATAGATAGAAATTATATAGTAAATAATGTTTTAGGAGGAGGAAGGGTAGCAGCTAATGGTTTTGTTCCTATCAATGTAAAGAATGGTACTAATAATTTTAGAGATAATGCTCCTGAATATTTTTCTCTTAAAGAGAGCGATTATCAAAAAAATATTGAAGAAGCTAAAAAACTTCTTGCTCAGGCAGGATACAGTGACATGAAAAAATTCCCTATAATAGAGTTAATTACAACAACTAATCCTTCTTCATTATTTGTGGCAGAAGCTATTCAAAGTATGTATAAAAATAATTTAGGTATAGATTTAAAACTTAGATATGAAGAGCCCACAAGTTATTTGCAGTCTATAAAGGACGGAAGTTTTCAAATGATTAAGGCTGCTACAAGTGTTGCTTACAATCAGGCTACTGGTTATTTAAGACTTTTTCAGCTTGACGGTTTAGGAAATGACGGTGGATATACTAATGAAGTTTATGATTATTTAGTTGATATTGCTATGACTAATGCCAATGAAGATATAAGAATAAAAGCAGCTTATGATGCAGAACGTATACTTATACAAGAGGATATGGCTATTATTCCTATATATTATGATAAAGCTACTGTTATGCAGAGTAAAAAGCTTCATGGTGTGAAATATGATATTTTCTCAATATATGATTTTAGAAATGCCTATATAAGTGAATAATAATATGATTTTAGTTTATAAAGAAATTTTTTATTGTCATAAAAGAAGTTTATATGCTTCTGATATGCTTCACGAGAACTGCATTTTATACAAAACATAGATATTATATTAATAAAACATAACTGGTATTACTTAATACTATTTTTCATTTGCACTTTTTGGTTCTTTTTGCTGCGGGAAAAAGAACTGGGGGTTCTACCCTACGGGTACGCTTCGCAGGGTGGCTAGTCCCCGAAAACAATAAAAATTAATTTTTAATAAAATATCAAATTTTTAGTGTATAGTTAAATAATTATATTTTATTTTAATGTCCGGGGCTTTGCCCCAGACCCCACTTCTTTTACGACCGCAGGAAGTGCCTTCGGTATTAGTATAAAAGAAGCAAAAAGGCTGCATTTTTAGCTAAAATATAAGTATTATCTTACACTTTATACATATTCCAAACGTACATAGCTAAAACACTTGCACTTTTTGGTTCTTTGACGAAGTCCTCACCGCGACTGAAAGGAGTCCTTCAGGGCGACCGAAGGAAGTGCCTGCGACCGTAGGAAGTACCTTTAGGTATGGGTACGAAGGCGAAAAAAAGAACAATAAAAAATATACAAAATTTTTTATTTAATAAAAAAATCTATAATTTTAAATTAATTATCTATTATATAAATACATCATAGCAGTAAGCACAGCTCCGCCTAAATTCCTTGTCTTGTCTGAAATTGTAAATCAATTATTGTATTCTCATTGGCTGTATAACTATATTAATACTTCCGTAATAATTAGAAAATAAAAAAAGAGATTTGTAGGCAATGCATATAGAAAATCAAAAAAGATTTTATTTTTTATTGAAAATCTAAAAAAAAATTAGTATACTATAAACTAATCAATTAATAATGTTAAAATATTTTATCATTTTGTAGGTATTTTATGAGTTCTAATATAATACTTGAAACATTAATAAGTGTAGCAAATGGCATAGCAAAGCAATTTGGAAATAATTGTGAAGTTTGTATTTATGAATTAAAAGATGAAAGCTTAGAACATACAATACTTTTTATAATCAATGATAGAGTTACAGAAAGAAAATTGGGCGATGGTGTTTCAAATGTAGTATTAAAAACTATAGAAAAGATAAAAAAAGGTGAGCCTATAACTAATCATTTATCATATCTTACAAAATCATCAAATGGCAAAATATTAAAGTCTTCAAGTGTATTTATAAAAGATATGGAAGGAAAATATCGATATATGCTTTCTATAAACTTTGATATAAGCAGTTTTATTCCATTTAAAAGTGATTTAGAGTTATTAATTCAAACAGAAGATAAATCTAAACTTGAAGAGATACCAAACAGTGCTCAGGAGCTTATGGATAAACTTATATTAAAAAGTGAAGAATTAATAGGAAAGCCTGCTTCTATAATGAATAAAGATGAAAAAATAAAAGCTATTAAGTTTTTAAATGATTCTGGGGTATTTTTAATAACAAAGTCAGGAGATAAGGTATCAAATCATTTTGGAATAAGTAAATTTACTCTATATAATTATATAGATTCAAAAAAGGAGGAAGTAAATGAGTGAGCTTAAATGGGCAGAAAATAAAATGCCTAAGTCAGATGATAAAAATGCAGCAATAATGTCTATAGATGAAGTAAAAAAGCAAAAGCATTTCATCAAAGTTTTCCTCAATACACACAAACACCATTATCAGAATTAAAAGAAATGTCAAAATATTTAAGTTTGGGGGCAATAAAAGTAAAAGATGAGTCATATAGATTTGGTCTTAATGCTTTTAAAGTATTAGGCGGTTCTTATTCTATTGCTAAATATATAGCTCAAAAAATGGGAAAGGATGTAAGCGAATTATCTTATGAAGTACTTACTTCAAAAAAATTAAAAGATGAGTTTGGTCAAGCTATATTTTTTTCGGCTACAGACGGAAATCATGGTAGGGGAGTTGCTTGGGCTGCTAATAAATTAGGACAAAAATCAGTAATTTTTATGCCTAAAGGCTCTACAGAAAGAAGATTAAAAAATATTCAAGCTGAGGGTGCAACTGCAACAATAGAAGAATATAATTATGATGAATGCGTTAGAAAAGCTGCTCAAGAAGCCGCTAAAGTTCAAAATGGAGTATTAGTACAAGACACTGCTTGGGAGGGCTATGAAGAGATACCTGCTTGGATTATGCAAGGTTATGGTACTATGGCTTTAGAGGCAGATGAGCAATTTGGTGAAAGACCTACACATATATTTGTACAGGCTGGTGTTGGATCTTTTGCTGGTGCTATGGTTGGATATTTTGCTAACAGATATAAAGATAATCCTCCTATAATGGTTGTGGTGGAAGCTGAAGCGGCTGCTTGTTTATATAAAGGTGCTGCGGCAGGTGATGGAAAAATGAGAATAGTAGAAGGTGATTTAGACACTATTATGGCTGGACTTGCATGCGGTGAGCCTAATATTACTTCTTGGGATATACTTAAAAATCATGCTGATTGTTTTATAGCTGCTAAAGATATAGTTGCTGCAAGGGGTATGAGAATGTTAGCAGCTCCATTAAAAGGAGACCCTCAGGTTGTATCTGGTGAATCTGGTGCTTCTTCTTTTGGCGTTTTGGCTACTATAATGCTTAATGATGAATATGTTGAATTAAGAAAAAATTTAAAACTTGATTCTAATTCTAAAGTATTATTATTCAGCACAGAGGGTGATACTGACCCAATCAGATGGAAAAATATCATTTGGGAAGCAAAAGAGAGATAATATAAAAATAATTTATTATGTAAAAATAATTATTGCTTAATTACTTGAATATGGTTGAAAAATTTATATACTAATATTGGTATGAATAATAGTATAGAATATATATGTAATCATATTTTAAAAATTATTCAATCCCCTGTTAGAATTTTTGATTTATCCAATTCATTAGAAAAAATTATAGGCATTGAATCTTATATAGAAGATTTACTCGATGATAATATCAAAAACTTTTTACTTGATAATTCAAATAAAAATTATCCTATTTTAAATGTTGATAAAGATAATATAGTTTATTGCTGTATTTATCTTATTGATAAAAAGATTATTATAGGACCAAATTGTATAAATAAAAATTATAAAAATGTTAATAAAAAGTATGATAATATATTTGAAATGCCATTAGATATATTTTGTGAGGAAATATTATTCATTCATAATTTATATAATAATACTGAAGTATCTTATGATGAAATGCTTATAAAAAATTTTATTAGTGATGAGTTATTGCATAAAATAAGTAAAGAAATTACAGATACTTATATAAATACTTACTCAAATAATAGTTTTCATAATCCTTATGATAGGGAATTGCGTATATTAGAAAGCATTAGAAATGGAGATTTAAATAATTTAAAACAGAGTTTAGATGAGAAATTTATAGGTCAATATGGTGTCATGGCTAAAGACAAAATACGTTCATATAAGAATGTAGCAATATGTCATATATGTTTATCGAGCAGAGCGGCTATAGAAGGCGGTATTTCATCTGAGATAGCTTTTTCTATTTGTGATAATTTTGTTAGACGATTAGAAGATATGGATAAAATAGAACATATACAATCCATAGAAAAAGAAGCTCAGTTTTATTTTGCTCAATTTGTACATAATGAAAAAAATAATGAGTATATAGACAATAAAAATTATTTAATAAACCAATGCAAAGAAATAATAATAAAAAATATTAATAAAAAAATAATAGTAAAAGATATAGCTAAAAAACTCTGTACCAATTCAGAATATCTTTCAAGAGTGTTCAGTAGACAAGAAGGAATCACAATAAAAGATTATATACAGCGAGAGAAGGTACAATTTTCAAAAAATATGCTGATTTATTATAAATATTCATTTGGAGAAATATCACAGTATTTTTCTTTTTATTCACAAAGCCATTATATAAAAATATTTAAAAAATGGACTGGTACAACCCCAAAAAAATTCAGAGATGAATATGGATTGAAAGAAAGATAAATAGAGTATTTAATTATATATTAATATTTATATATAATTTATAAAAAATATTAACAATAGTTATTCAATTATATAATAAATTATCAGTACGAAATTATACTAATTATATTTATCCTTTATAGATAGCTAAAATACTATTGAATTTATAATTTTATTATACATAAATTAATTATATAAAAATTAGTACAATTTAATACTATTATGAATTCTTATAAAAAATCAAAAATATAATATATAAGTAATTTTTATAGTATAACTATTATTTATTATAATTATACTAATAGGAGGCTTGATAGTAGGAACTTAAAAGCTTATGGTAATACTCAAACAAGTTGGGCTATGGCTTATGGTATTTATAGTATTATAGGAGTAATATTATTCCTTATTACATTTAAATACACCAAAGAAAGAGTTGGAAGTATATCAAGTACAACCAGACAAAAAGTTCCTATAGCTGAAAGTTTAAAAAGTCTTTTAAAAAATAAGTATTGGATTATAATTTTTGTTTATAGCATAGTTCAGACTATAGGTATAATAGTAACAAATACTAGCACAGTATATTATGCTAAATATATTTTCGGCGATGAAAACATAGTAAAATATTTTACAGTAACAAATTTCATTCCTGTAATATTAGGTGTTGTATTTTTGATGCCTTTTCTTATTGAAAAATACGGTAAAAGAAATGTGGGGATAATGGGCCGTATTATATATATAATTTCTACATTTATTATTATATTTGCAGGAAATGATTTTACAATTGTAATGATAGGCAATATAATAAGAGGTTTTTCAGGTTCATTCAATTGTGCGGCTGGATGGGCATTTTCTCAGATATAATAGAATATGGAGAATAGAAAAATGGAATTAGAAATGAGAGCGTTATATATTCTGCTGGCAGTTTTGGACAGAAATTTGGATCTGGAATAGCTGCTGCATTGTTTGGTTGGATATTAACTGCTTTTGGATATCAAGCTAATGCGGAGGTCGTTTCATCTGGTACAATATTTGCTATAAAATTTTTATTCTTATATTTGCCTATTTTAGCTAATGTTATACAGATAATACTTTTATATTTATATAAACTAGATAAACTTTATTCTCAGATAATAAAAGAATTACAAGAAAGAAATTTACAAAATAATTAAACAATTTAAAAAAGAGTAGAATGCAAAATGAAAGCAAAAATAAAAATTGATAGAGATTTTATAATATCAGAAATTGATAAAAGAATATACGGTTCTTTTACAGAGCATTTAGGAAGGGCTTTTTATGGAGGAATATATGATCCTGCACATAGTACAGCTGATGAAAATGGATTTAGGGAAGGATGTTATAGATTTAGTTAATCAATTAAAAGTTCCTATAGTTAGATATCCGGGAGGAAATTTTGTTTCTGGATATAGATAGGAAGATGGAATAGAACCTAAAGATAAAAAACCTAAAAGATTAGATTTAGCTTGGAAAACTGTTGAAGATAATAGTTTTGGGCTTCATGAATTTATGGAATTGGCAAAAAAAGTTAATACAGAAATAAATATGGCTGTTAATTTAGGTACTAGAGGAATACAGGAAGCTTGTAATATACTTTAATATTGTAATCATAAGGAAGGTACTTACCTTAGTGATTTAAGAAATGCTATCTTTCGATGAATGGAATGTTTGGTTTCATTCACAATCTCAAGACAATGAGATTAATGAAAAAACTCCTTGGGGTAAAGCACCAAGATTATTAGAAGATATTTATACTTTTGAAGATGCATTATTGGTTGGTTCTTTAATAATGAGTCTTTTAAGACATAGTGATAGGGTAAAAATAGCATGTCTTGCTCAGCTTGTTAATGTTATAGCACCTATATTTACAGAACCTAATGGAAAAGCATGGGCTCAAACTATATTTTATCCATTTATGCAGGCTTCTAATAATGGTAGAGGAACAGCATTAAGAACAGAGGTTAAATCTCCTAAATATGATAGTAAAAACTTTAATGATGTACCATATTTAGATTCAATAGTAATATACAATGAAGAAAAGAAAGAAATAGTTGTGTTTGCTGTTAATAGATCTGATAAAGAAAGCATTGAGACAGAAATAGAATTAGGAGGATTTAAAGCTAATAAAATACTTGAATTTTCTACTATGACTGGTTTCGATATAAAAGCAGTTAATAGTGCAAATAATGATTCTGTAAAACCTAGTGAATGTAAAGATATAGAGATAAATAATAATATTAATTAACATGATATATTAGCGGCATATTTAGTTATGGTTGTTATATTGTATGCATGTAATGGTAATTTTGCTTGTATTTTATGTTAGCTATTATCAAAACAGAAGAAAATTCTTAAATCTAAAAATCTTTGAGTAAAAAAAATCTATTTTTATAATATTTATTTTTAAATAAATCAAATTTGTAGTATAAAAGTAATAATTATAGTATATAATGCGTTTCATTTTTATATAATAAGAAAATATAATCAATAAAATATTTGGAGGGTTTAATATGATAAAAAAATTATCTATTATTCTTTGTTCTTTCGTATTCTTTATGATTTCTTGCTCTGGAGGAAATGAAAGTAGTGGAGATAAACTTTTAGTAGGTGTTGCTATGCCAACACAATCATCAGAAAGATGGATAAATGATGCTGCTAATATGAAAGCTAATTTAGAGAAATTAGGCTATGCAGTAGACATTCAATTTGCAGAAGATGATGTTCAAACACAAGTATCACAAATTGAAAACTTCATAGCTAAGGGAGTGAATTGCTTAGTTGTAGCTTCAGTAGATTCTCAAGCATTAGTAAATGTTTTGGATCAGGCAAAAAATAACGGTATACCGGTAATAGCTTATGATAGATTATTAATGGATACAGATTCTGTTTCATATTATGCTACATTTGATAATAAAGGTGTAGGAACTAAAATAGCTGAATATATAGTAAAAGCAAAAAATTTAGAAACAGCTAAACAAGAAAATAGAAGTTATACTATAGAATTCTTTATGGGTTCACCAGACGATAACAATGCTCTTTTCTTATATAATGGTATAATGGAAGTTTTACAACCATATCTTGATAATGGTGTATTAGTTTGTAAAACTAAAAGAACAAGTTTCCAAGATACTTGTATTTTAAGATGGTCACAAGAAACTGCACAACAATGGGCAGAAAATTATCTTTCTGGCTACTATAATAATCAAAAATTAGATATAGCTTGCAGCGCTTTTGATGGTTTTGCTTATGGTATACGTTCTGCTTTAGAGGCTTCTGGTTATCAAGTTGGTAAAGACTGGCCAATAATAACAGGACAGGATGCAGATTTGATGGCTATAAAAAATATTATTTCAGGTCATCAAACTATGACTATATTTAAAGATACAAGAATATTAGCTGAGAAATGTGCTACTATGGTAGATGCAGTATTGAAAGGCGGAGAGCCAGAAATAAATGATACTACTCAATATAATAATAATGTAAAAATAGTACCTACTTATTTATGTGAACCTATTGCTGTTGATAAAGATAATTATCAGACAGTAATAGTTGATAGTGGATATTATACAAAAGAACAACTTCAAATTAATTAATATTCTTAATTGATTAAGGGAGGACATTCATATGGATAATAATTATATTCTAATGATGGAAAACATTACTAAAGAATTTTCATCTGTAAAAGCGCTTAATGATGTTAATTTAAAGGTAAGAAAGGGTGAAATACATGCTTTATGTGGAGAAAATGGTGCTGGTAAATCAACACTTATGAATGTTCTCTCAGGAGTTTATCCACATGGCAGTTATACAGGAAAAATATATTATAATGGGGAGGAATGTAAATTTAAAAATATTAAAGATAGTGAGCATAAGGGTATAGTTATAATACAACAAGAACTTGCATTAATTCCTTATCTATCAATAGCTGAAAATATATTTTTAGGAAATGAACAAATTTCTTTTAAAGGTGTTATTGATTGGAATAAAACTAGAGAAAAAGCTATTGAAATGCTTAAAGTTGTTGGATTAGAAAATGAAAATGTAATGGACCCTATTTATACTATAGGTGTTGGTAAACAGCAATTAGTTGAAATATCTAAAGCTTTAGCCAAAAAAGTAGAACTTTTAATATTAGATGAGCCTACAGCATCTCTTAATGATAAAGAAAGTATGAATCTACTAGAAATCATTAAACAGCTTAAAAATGAAGGTATTACTTGTATTATTATATCTCATAAATTAAATGAAATAAGTTATATAGCAGATTCAATTACTATTATTAGAGATGGTCAGAGTATACAAACATTACATAAGGGTAAGGATAATTTTGATGAGGATACTATAATAAAAGGAATGGTTGGAAGAGAGTTAACAAATAGGTATCCGAAAAGAGAAAATACTCAAATAGGAAAAGTAATATTTGAGATAAATAATTGGAATGTATTTAAGGGTAGTAAACATGTTTTAAAGGATATATCTTTAAATGTGAGAGCTGGAGAGGTAGTTGGTATAGCAGGTTTAATGGGAAGCGGCAGAACTGAACTTGCTATGAGTATATTTGGAAGGACTTATGGGGATCGCATTAGCGGCAACATGAAAATACATGAAAAAGAAGTTTTCATAAAAAGTGTTAAAGAGGCCATAGACAATAAAATAGCTTATACTTCAGAAGACAGAAAAACTTATGGTTTAGTTCTTATAGATGATATAAAACATAATATGACTATGGCTAGTCTTAGAAATGCTTTTTCTAAGTTTGGGGTTGTTAATGATAATGAAGAAATATTAAAGTCTCATGAATACAAAAATTTATTAAATTTAAAATCTAATTCAATTAATCAGGTTGTTGGTTCTTTATCAGGAGGAAATCAGCAAAAGGTTGTTTTAGCAAAATGGATGCTTTCTAATCCTGATGTTCTTATATTAGATGAACCTACACGCGGTATAGATGTTGGGGCTAAATATGAAATATATTGTATTATTAATGATTTAGTAAAAATGGGTAAGGCTGTAATCATAATCTCTTCAGAATTACCAGAAGTTATTGGAATGTCAGATAGGGTTTATGTATTAAATGAAGGTAAAATAGTAGGTGAATTAAAAGAAGACATAAATCAAGTAAATATAATGAAATGTATTATTCAAGATAGTTAATTAAGAGAGTCAAAATAATAACGGAGGATATTTATGGATAAAACAAACTCTAATACTAATAAATATATTAATATAGATGTAAAACAATATGGGATGATAATAGCTTTAATAGCCATATTTTTTCTTTTCTATATTCTTACAGGTGGGAAAAATGCATCTCCTACAAATATAAATAACTTAATAATGCAAAATGGATATATAGTTATATTATCTATAGGTATGCTATTATGTGTATTGACTGGTAATATAGATTTAGGTGTTGGTTCTATAGTTGCTCTTTGCGGTGCTACAAGTGCAATATTTGTTGTTGATTTGGGTATGCCCACCCCTGTTGCTTTTTTAGCAGCTATAGTTATAGGTACTTTATCTGGTGTTGTTGTTGGATTTTTTGTTTCTGTTTTATCAATACCGCCTTTTATTGTAACTTTGGCTACTATGTTAATGGGAAGAGGTTTGACATACACCATGCTTCAAGCTCAAACTAAAGGTCCTTTGCCTAAAGATTATACTTTTTTGGCTATTGGATTTTTACCTAATATAGAAATTTCATTAGGTGCAATAAAATTAGATTTGGTTCCTATTATAATAGCTTTAATAATAACTATATTTATAATATTATCAGCAATAAAGAAAGACAGAGAAAGAGCTAAATATGGTTTTCCTACTATTGTAAAATGGCAGCAGGCAATAGTACTTTTTGTAATATTAGCTGTATTATGGTTTTTCTTATATAAATTAGCTAGATATAATGGTATACCTGTTGTATTAATATTAATGTCAATACTTATTGCTATATATCACTTCATTACAACAAAAACAATAGCTGGAAGACAGATATATGCTTTAGGAGGAAATGCTAAGGCTGCTAGATTATCAGGTATTAACACTAAATTAGTATTTTTCTGGGTATATGCTAATATGGGACTTTTATCTGCTGTAGCAGGGATAGTATTATCAGCAAGAAATGCATCTGCTACACCTAAGGCTGGAGACGGTTTTGAAATGGATGCTATAGCTGCATGTTATATAGGCGGTGCTGCAACATCAGGCGGTGTTGGTACTATTATTGGTGCAGTTGTTGGTGCTTTTACTATGGGTATATTAAATAATGGTATGTCACTTGTAGGATTATCTACAGATATACAAAAGATAGTTAAAGGCTTGGTATTATTAGGTGCTGTTACATTTGATTTATTGTCAAAACAGAAGAAAAATGCTTAAACCTAAAATCTGTGAGTAAAAATTGTTTTTATGATTTTTATTTTTAAATAAATCAAATTTGTAGTATAAAGGTAATAATTATAGTATATAAAGTGTTTCATTTTTATATAATAAGAAAATATAATCAATAAAATATTTGGAGGGTTTAATATGATAAAAAAATTATCTATTATTCTTTGTTCTTTCGTATTCTTTATGATTTCTTGTTCTGGAGGCAATAATGCTGGAGCAGCTTCTGGAGGAGATAAACAAATAGTTCTTGGTTTTGCTCAAGTAGGTGCTGAAAGTGAGTATAGAACAGCAAATACAAAATCTATAAGAGAAGCAGCTTCAAATGCAAACATAGAGTTGGTATTCTCTGATGCTCAGCAAAAACAAGAAAACCAAATAAAAGCTATACGTAGTTTTATAGCTAGAAAAGTAGATGCTATAGCTTTTTCTCCTGTAGTAGAATCAGGTTTTGAAGCAGTTTTACAAGAAGCAAAACAAGCTAATATACCAGTAATAGTTACAGATAGAAGAGCAACAGTAAGCAGTGATGATTTATATGTTGCTTTTATAGGTTCTGATTTTATAGAAGAAGGAAAAAAAGCAGCTAATTGGTTAGTAGAATATATGAATAAATTAGGCAGAGGTTCAGAAGAGTTAAATATAGTTGAACTTCAAGGAACAGTTGGAAGTTCTCCAGCTAATGACAGACAAAAAGGTTTCTTGGAAGTAATTAGTAATTATCCTAATTATAAAGTTATACGTTCTCAAACAGGTGATTTCACTAGAGCAAAAGGTAAAGAAGTAATGGAAGCTTTCTTAAAAGCAGAACCAAAAATAGATATTTTATTTGCTCATAATGATGATATGGCTATAGGTGCTATACAGGCTATAGAAGAAGCAGGTAAAAAACCAGGTGAAGATATTGTTATAGTATCTATAGATGGTGTTAGAGGTGCTTTTGAAGCTATGATGGCAGGAAAACTTAATTGTACTGTAGAATGTAATCCTTTATTTGGAGATCTTTTAATGGAAACTGTTAAAAAGGTTGTAGCAGGAGAAGAGGTTCCAAAATCAATATATGTAGAAGAAGGCATATTCCCAGCAGAAGTTGCTGCTCAAGAATTCCCTAATAGAAAATATTAATATTCTAAGTGGTTGGGTGTTTGATTTAATAATTTATAATCAAATGCCCAATTAAAAAGGAAACATGCTATATGAAAACTATTTTAGAGATGAAAAATATACAAAAGACTTTTATTGGTGTTCAAGCTTTAAAAAATATAAATTTTTCATTAAATTCTGGAGAAGTATGTGCTCTCATGGGAGAGAATGGAGCAGGCAAATCTACTTTAATTAAAGTTCTTACAGGCGTACATAAATTAGACGGCGGAGAAATTATTTTAGAGGGTAAAAAAGTTTTTCCTAATTCACCTTTAGATGCTCAAAAAATAGGAATCAGTGCAGTTTATCAAGAAGTAAATTTATGCAATAATTTAACTGTAGCAGAAAATATTTTTATAGGTAGAGAGCCTAAAAAATTAGGTATTTTTATAGATAAAAAGAAATTAATATCCAAAGCTCAGGAAGTAGTTGATAACCTATCATTAAATATAGATGTAACCAAACCTCTATCATACTACTCTTTAGGTATACAGCAAATGATAGCTATTACTAGGGCTATTCAATTGAATGCTAAAATACTTATATTAGATGAACCTACATCATCACTTGAAGAAAATGAAGTTAATCAACTTTTTGATATTATTAGAAAATTAAAAAATGAGGGATTAGGTATAATCTTTGTTACACATTTTTTGGATCAGGTGTATAAAATATCTGATACTATTACAGTTTTAAGAAATGGAGCTTTAGTTGGAACTCATAAGACTTCTGAGTTAAGCAAATTAGATTTAATAAAAGAAATGCTTGGAAAAGAGTATGATGATATGTCAACTCTTACATCAAAAAAAGAATATAATGGCGATGTTGATAATTTTATTAAGATTGACAATTTAGGTAAGAAAATGTATATGAGTCCTGTATCTTTCAACATTAATAAAGGAGAGATAGTTGGATTTTCTGGTTTATTAGGTTCTGGAAGAAGTGAAACAGCAAAACTTATATTTGGGGCAGTTAAAAAGGATACGGGTAATATTTTTATAAGAGATGAAAAAAAGGATTTTTCTCAGCCTATAGATGCTATAAATAATAAAATAGGATTTTGTTCAGAGGATAGAAAATTAGAAGGAATTATTGGAGATTTAAGTATTAGAGAAAATATAATATTAGCATTACAGGCAAAAAAGGGAATATTTAAATATATTGATAGAAAAAAACAAGAAAAAATGGCAGATAAATACATAAAAGCACTTAATGTAGTAACGGTAGATGCCAATAAACCTATAAAATTTTTAAGCGGAGGAAATCAGCAGAAGGTTCTTTTAGCTAGGTGGCTTTGTACAAATCCAGAGTTATTGATATTAGATGAACCTACAAGGGGTATTGATATAGGGGCTAAATCTGAAATACAAAAAATGATGCTCGATTTAAGCAGTAAAGGAATGTCATTTATCTTTATATCATCTGAAATGGAAGAGGTTATACGTTCATCAGATAAAGTTGTGGTATTTAAAGATAATAGAAAAATAAAAGAACTTTTTGGAAATGATATTAATGAAAAGAATATATTAAATAGTATTGCTCAGGAAAAATAATTATGGAAAAATTAAATAAACTAAGAAGATATAAATATTTTTGGCCTATTTTGGCTTTGTGTATAATATTACTTTATAATTTAATATTCACGCCAAATTTCTTCAAAATAGAAGTAATGGGAGATAGATTATATGGTAATTTAATAGATATATTACATCGTGCTACTCCTGTTATGTTAGTTGCTATAGGTATGACATTGGTTATTGCTAC
The DNA here is from genome assembly GCF_009755885.1 of Brachyspira sp. SAP_772. Taxonomy (NCBI): domain Bacteria; kingdom Pseudomonadati; phylum Spirochaetota; class Spirochaetia; order Brachyspirales; family Brachyspiraceae; genus Brachyspira; species Brachyspira sp. SAP_772. The sequence continues at coordinate 711,784 of NZ_VYIX01000002.1, forward strand.
AGGAGGTATAGACTTATCTGTAGGTGCTATAGTTTCAATAACTGGTTCAGTTGTTGCTAGTTTAATAGGAGGAAAGTTGGTGTTGCTTGCTGACGGCACTCAACATTATGTTTCTAATTATCCTATGCCTTTTGCTATAATAGTGGCTATATTGGTTGGATTATTATGCGGAGGGTGGAATGGATTTTTGGTATCTAAAATAAAAATACCTCCTATTATAGCTACACTTATATTGATGGTTGTTGGAAGAGGAATAGCACAATTAATTACAAATGGAGAGATTATTACAGTTTATTATGCTCCTTTTTTCTTTATAGGAAATGGATACATATTTAAAATACCTTTTACTATAATCATATCTTTAATAATAATTGTATTTACTATAATTTTTACTCGAAAAACTGCTTTGGGATTATTTTTGGAATCTGTTGGTATAAACAGAGAAGCGAGCAGATTATCTGGTATTAAGGCTAGTATAATATTGTTTATATCTTATGCTTTTTGTGGATTTTGCTCAGCTATTTCAGGGTTAATAGTTTGTTCTAATGTAAAGAGTGCAGATGCTAATAATGCTGGGTTATTATTTGAAATGGATGCTATATTGGCTGTGGTAATAGGCGGAACTTCTCTTAATGGCGGAAAGTTTTATATTATGGGCACTGTAATAGGTGCTATTATTATACAAACTTTAACTACAACTATATATTCTACAGGTGTTCCTCCAGAGATTACTTTGGTTATAAAAGCTATTGTTGTGTTTATAATAAGTTTAATACAATCAGAAGAATTTAGAAGTTTTGTAGTAAAACCATTTTCAAAAAAAGGTGGTAAATTATATGAATAATAGATTTGTTTTATTTATTAGGAGAAATATATCTGTATCAATAACAATAATATTATTTTTATTGATGTTTGCAATAGGAAGCATAATGTTTAGGGGATTTTTCTCTGCCCAAGTATTTTATAACCTATTTATAGATAATGCATTTATGATGGTTACAGCTGCTGGTATGACAATGGTTATTATTACAGGAGGTATAGATTTATCAGTTGGTTCTATAATAGCATTAACAACTATGGTTGTAGCACATTTAAGTGAGAAAGTTGGAATAAATCCTATTATAGTTATATTTATGGGATTATCTGTGGGTACAATTTTTGGACTTGTACATGGTGTTGTTATAAGTATATTTAATGTTGCTCCTTTCATAGTAACTCTTGCTGGTATGTTTTTAGCGAGAGGATTATGCTATATTATAAGTACTGAATCTATAACTATTAATAATGCTTTATTTCAAAAGATAGCATTATTTAAAATACCATTCATCAATGGAACTATCACTGTTAATGTTGTAATAGCAATAATAGTTCTTGTTATATCATATATAATTCTTTATTATACTAAATTTGGAAGGACTTTGTATGCCATAGGAGGCAATGAACAATCAGCGATGTTAATGGGATTGAGTGTAAGAAAAACAAAAGTTATTGTATACACTATTAATGGTTTTTTAGCTTCTTTATCAGGAGTTATATTTTCTCTATATATGTTATCTGGATATTCTTTGCATGCTCAAGGGGGAGAATTAGACACTATAGCTTCTTGTGTAATAGGCGGTACGCTTTTATCTGGAGGAGTTGGAAATGTTGTAGGTACTCTTTTTGGAGTATTAATATTAGGAGTTATACAAACATTAATAATGTTTCAAGGTACTTTAAGCTCTTGGTGGACTAGAATAGCTATAGGTATATTACTTTTATTCTTTATACTATTCCAGACATTTTTTATTAAGAAAACAAATGTTAATTAAGTTAATTAATATTCTTAGATTAAACTTTTAAAGTTTTTTATTTTTGCTAAGAACTTTAAGGATTATAATATCAAGAATGATAGGAGAGTAATTATAAAATGAAAAATTTTAATGTTAATGAGCATTATGTATTAGGTGCAGATTTTGGTTCAGATTCAGTTAGGGTTGTTATTTTAGATGCTAAAAATGGCAATGTAGTTGGTTCTTATGTTAGTTATTATCAGAGATGGAAAAATGGTCTTTATTGTAATAACAAAATAAATCAATTTAGACAGCATCCTTTAGATTATATTGAAAGTTTAACAGAAGCAGTTAATAAAGCTATTGAAGAGGCTAAGAAGAATTTTAATGATGTTGCAGAAAAAATAAGAGGCATATGTATAGACACAACAGGCTCTACGCCTTGCTTATGCGATAAAGAAGGTATGCCTTTGGCTATGAGTGAAAAGTTTAAAGATGATCCAGATGCTATGTTTATACTTTGGAAAGACCATACTTCAGTGAAAGAGGCTGATGAAATTAATGAAGTTTCACATAATAATGATGTAGATTATACACAATATCTTGGCGGTGTTTATTCAACAGAATGGTTTTGGGCAAAAACTTTGCATGTTATAAGAAATAATAAGGCAGTAAAAGATGCTGTATATACAGTTATGGAACATTGTGATTGGATAACAGCTTTATTATGCGGCAATACTAATCCTAATACAATAAAAAGAAGCAGATGTGCGGCAGGTCATAAATGTATGTGGCATAAGAGTTGGGGCGGATATCCTCCTAGAAGTTTCTTTGATAAATTTGATACTAAGTTAGGAGATATAAGAGATTCATTGGGTAGAGAAACATATTCAACAGAAACTATTGAGGGATATTTAACAAAAGAATGGGCTTCAAAATTTGGTCTTAATGAAGGTATATTGGTTTGTGTGGGAGCTTATGATGCTCATATAGGGGCAGTTGGCGGCTTGGTAGATGTTGGTGTTTTGGTAAAAAGTATTGGTACTTCTACTTGTGATGTAACTATTGGAAATATTACTTCTGGTGAAGAAAAATTAGTAAAAGGAATATGCGGTCAGGTTGATAGCTCAGTAGTTGAGGGGTATATAGGTTATGAGGCAGGACAGTCTGCTTATGGTGATTATTATTCTTGGTTTAGAAATATGTTAATGTGGCCTTATAAAAATATAATAAAAAGCACAGAAGAAGAGACAGAAATGTTTGAAAAAAAGATATTGCCTTTGTTGGAAGAAGAGGCTAGTAAAATAAAAACAGATGAAAACTCTCCTGTTGCTGTGGATTGGATTAATGGAAGAAGAACTCCTTTTGCTAATCAAAATTTAAAGGCTACTATATTTGGAATGTCATTGGGGGTAGATGCTTCTGTTTTTATGAAGATGCTTTTAGAGTCTACAGCTTATGGTGCAAGGGCTATAATAGAATGTTTTGAGGATGGTGGAATAGAGATTAAAAAAGTTATGGCTATAGGGGGAGTTGCAAGAAAAAGTGTTTTAGGTATGCAGATATTGGCTGATGTTACAAATAGAGAGATATATGTAACAAAAGGCGATCAGGCACCTGCTATAGGGGCTGCTGTATTTGCTGCTAAGGCTTATGGGTTATATGATACAGTTTTTGAGGCACAAAATGCTTTATCTGCTGGTATAGATAGAATACATAAACCTATAAAAGAAAATGTTGAAATATATGAAAAATTATATAAAAAATATAAAGAACTTGCTAAGTTTAGTGAGGATTTAATTAATAATAACTAATAATTTGGAGGTCATAATTATGATAGATTTATCTAAATATGAATTTTGGTTTTTAACAGGAAGTCAATATTTATATGGTGAAGAGACATTAAAAGAGGTTAGGGCTAATTCTAAGAAGATAGTTGAGGCATTAAATAATAGTTCTTTGCCATATAAAGTTGTATGTAAAGAGATATTGACAGATTCTGATAAAATACTATCTCAATTAAATGAAGCTAATTCTAATGTAAATTGTGCTGGTGTTATATGTTGGATGCATACATTTTCTCCTGCAAAGGCATGGATAAAAGGATTAAATGTATTAAAAAAACCTATGTTAGAATTAAATACTCAGTTTAATGTTGAAATACCTTATGACAAAATAGATATGGATTTCATGAATTTGAATCAGTCTGCTCATGGTGATAGAGAGTTTGGTTTTGCTACTTCAAGAATGAATATACCTCGTAAGGTTATAGCTGGACACTGGTCTCATAAACAAGTACAGGATAGAATATCTGTATGGATGAGAGCGGCAGTTGCTTATGTTGATGGTATGGATATGAATATTGTAAGATTTGGCGACAATATGAGAGATGTTGCTGTTACTGACGGTGATAAAGTTGAGGCTATGATTAAATTTGGATGGTCAGTTCAATATTATGCTGTTGGTGATTTGGTAAAATATATAAATGAAGTTAGTGATGCCGAAGTTAATAAGCTTATAAAAGAGTATGAAGATACTTATAATATAGCTTATGGAGACAATAAAGACTTTGTTATCTCACATATAAAAGAACAGGCAAAAACAGAAATAGCCCTAAAGGCATTTTTGAAAGATAAAAAAGCAAAAGCATTTACTAATACATTCCAAGATTTGTATGGAATGAAACAATTACCTGGTTTAGCTACACAGAGATTGATGGCTGAAGGTTATGGTTTTGGTGCTGAGGGAGATTGGAAATTATCTGCTTTGGTTAGAACTATAAAGGTTATGGCTAATGGTTTAAAGGGTGGAACTTCTTTTATGGAAGATTACACTTATCACTTTGAAGAAAATAATATGATGAACTTGGGAGCTCACATGCTTGAGGTTTGTCCTTCAATAGCAGATGCTAAACCTAATTTAGAGGTTCATGAGTTAGGAATAGGGGATAAAGAAGCTCCTGCTCGTTTGGTATTTAATGGTCAGCCTGGAGAGGCTTTATGTGCTTCTATAGTTGAGATGAGAAACAGATTCAGAATGGCTGTTAATGTTGTTAATGCTGTAAAAATAGAAGATAATAAATTCCCTAAATTGCCAGTAGCAAGAGTACTTTGGAAGCCTGCTCCTAATTTAATTACAGCTGCAGAAGCTTGGATATTAGCAGGAGGCGGACACCATACTGCTTACTCTAATGCTATTAATGTTGATTATTTGGTAGACTTCGCTGAAATGGCTCAAATAGAACTTTTAGTTATAGATGAAAATACTAAAATTAATGAGTTTAGAAAAGAAATTAATTGGAATGAAGCTTACTGGAATATGAGATAATATTTAGTTGCTTAAATAAGCTTTCTATTATGATTAACATAGTAGAAAGCTTTTTTATTTTAAATAAATTTTTTTAAAATGACTGATTTTCAATTAGAAAATATATTAACTTTATTAATATAATTAATAAATGATAGGCTATATAGAATAATACTTAATATGTATTTTTTATATTATTGATTGATATATTTATTTATATTAATATATTTATATAGAAAGAAAAAGCCAACCGTGAATTTACGGTTGGCTTTATTATGCTTTTTTAATGATTTTAATATTATTTCATAGATTCAACTATAGCATCAACTAAACCATCAATCTCACCAATATTAGCATCTTTCATAGCAGAAGAAACAGATACTTGTGGATCAATAATTTCGCATTGTTTTAAGTTGTTTTCAATGAACTCTTGCATCAAAGCACCAGATTTAGGAGCCCAAGAACCATTTTCTATGATAGCAAACTTACGCTTTTGAACATTAAGAGCCTTCATATCGCTTAAGTAATTATGCATAGGAGGATAAATATTCAAGTTGTAAGTAACAGAAGCAAGTATAACATGGCTATATTTGAAAGTTTCAGAAATCAAATAAGAAACATGAGTACTTGAAACATCATACATAACAGTGTTAGTAACACCTTTTTCAGCCAATTTAGAAGCAACAACACCAGCCATAGCTTCGGTATTGCCATACATAGAAGCATAAACAATTAATACACCTTTAGTTTCAGGCTCATAAGTGCTCCACTTGTTGTATTTTTCAAGTATATAACCTAAATCTTTTCTCCATACAGGACCATGTAAAGGACAAAGCATTTTAATTTTGTCTATTATACCGCCAGCTTTTTTAAGCAGATGCTGTACATGAGGGCCATACTTGCCAACGATGTTAGTATAATATCTTCTAGCTTCATCAAGCCATTCTCTGTCGAAATTAACTTCATCAGCAAATAATCTTCCATCTATAGCAATGAAAGTACCGAAAGCATCAGCAGAGAATAAAACACCATTAGTGCTGTCAAAGCTAACCATAGCTTCAGGCCAGTGAACCATTTGAGCAGCAATGAAGTGAATTTCATGCTTACCAAATTTTCTAGAATCACCTTCTTTTACCTGTATTTTTTTGTCATCAGTAATAGTGAAACCAAATTGATCCATAAACATGAAAGCTTTTTCAGTAGCGATAACTTGAGTTTCAGGGTGACGAATCAATACTTCTTCAATAGAAGCAGCATGGTCAGGTTCCATGTGGTTGATAATCATATAATCAAGTTTTTTACCGTTTAAAACATATTCTATATTATCTAAGAATTGTCTGCAAACTGCCCAATCAACAGTATCAAAAAGAACAGTTTTTTCATCTAATAAAAGATAAGAGTTATAAGAAACCCCTCTAGTTAAAGGGTGAACATTTTCAAATAGAGCCAAGCGATGTTCATTAGCTCCAACCCAATATAAATCTTCAGTAACTTTTCTAACGCAATGCATTAAAATTCCTCCTTTGTTAGTTTATCAAAATTAAGCATTTTACTTAATTATTATTTACGCCTTAATGAAGTTAGCTTTTTCTTCACTACATTCAGGACATACCCACTCTTCTGGAAGAGCAGTGAAGTCTGTACCTGGAGCTATTTCAGCCTCTGGATCTCCAACGAATGGATTATACTCATAACCACAACCAGAACAAACATATATTTTTGGCATTTCCATAACTTTCTTAGGTACGATTCTTTTAATTTTCTTGTAAGGTACTTCAGCAGGTTTTTTAGCAGCATCTCCGCCCAAAGCAGCAGTAAGTAAAGGAAGTATCTCAGTAACATCACCAACTATACCATAGTCAGCATTTTTGAATATTTTAGCAGAAGCTTTAGTATTGATAGCAACTATGATAGAAGCGTTTTTAATACCTTTCAAGTGTTGGTTAGCACCAGAAATACCGCAAGCAATATACAAGTTACCATTGAATTTTTGACCAGACATACCAACATATCTATTGATAGGTAAGTATCTCAATTCTTCAGCAACAGGACGAGAACAACCAATAGCAGCACCAGCAGCCTTAGCTAAATTCTCAACAAGCTTCATATTTTCTTTACCGCCAATACCTTTACCAGCAGAAACAACTCTCTCAGCATCAACTATAGGTGTATTAATGTCAATACCAACAGAGAAGTCAATTCCATCTTTCTGTAAAGCAGCAACAAGAGCATTAACTTTGTCTTGAGCAGAACCTTCTTTGAAGATGATATTTCTTCTTTCACCAGTGATAGGACCTTTTTTAGCCATAGGACCAGCAACAGCAGCTGCAGGAGATTTAGGCATTTTACCAAGTATAGCAGCAGAAATAACAACTCTTTGAATTTCGTTAGTACCTTCATAGATTGTACAAATCTTAGCATCGCGGTAAGCTCTCTCAACCATGTAAGCACCTTTAATATAACCGTTACCGCCATGGATTTGAAGAGCATCATTAACAACTTCTAAACCTATATCAGAAGCATACTGTTTAGCCATAGCAGCTTCCATACCATAAGGTTCATGTTTTTCTTTAAGATAAGCAGCACTGTAAACAAGTAATCTTGCAGCACGTAATTTAGTAGCCATATCAGAAAGTTTGAAAGCAATAGCTTGTTGCTGAGCGATAGGGCGACCAAACTGTATTCTGTCTTTAGCATATTCTAAAGCAGCCTCATAAGCTCCTTGTGCTATACCTAAAGCTTGAGCAGCAATACCTATACGTCCGCCGTCAAGAGTTTGCATAGCAATTTTGAAACCTTGTCCTTCTTTACCAAGTAAGTTTTCTTTAGGAACTTTTACATCAGAGAAAAGTAATTGAGCAGTAGAAGATGAACGTATACCAAGTTTGTTATAATGTTCACCAAACTCAAAACCTTCCCAACCTTTTTCTACTATGAAAGCACTAATACCTTTAGTACCAATACCAGGAGTAGTAACAGCAAATACTACATAAGTATCAGCTTTAGGAGCATTAGTGATAAATATTTTTTCACCGTTTAATATGTAGTGATCACCATTTAATACAGCAGTAGTTTCTGTACCGCCTGCATCAGAACCAGCTTCAGGCTCAGTTAAACCGAAAGCACCTATTTTTTCTCCTTTAGCTAGAGGAACCAAATATTTTTTCTTTTGTTCTTCAGTACCGAAAGCAGCAATAGGATAAGAACCTAAAGAAGTGTGAGCTGATAAAATTACACCAACACCACCATCAACTCTTGAAAGTTCTTCTACAGCTATAGCATAACTAATAACGTCTAATCCTGCACCGCCGTATTCTTTACCATATGGTATACCCATAATATCTAATTTCTTTTTACCCATTTCTTTTACAGCTTCATCTGGGAATTTATTATCAAGGTCAAGCTCTACAGCAATAGGTTTTACTACTTCTTCAGCCCAAGCTCTGACCTTAGCACGAAATTCTTCGTGTTGTTCAGTTGTTTTAAACATTTGCTTCTCCTTTTTTATTTTATATTAATTTGTTTATTATGAATTTAGTTAATTTTCTTATTTATTGCTCTTTCTCCAGATATTGCATTCTTCAGCTTTTTTGATTAACTCTTCTCTAAAGTCTGGATGAGCTATAGAGATTAAAGCTTCAGCTCTTTGCCAAGTAGTTAAACCTTTTAAATTTACTTTACCATATTCTGTAACAACATAATGAGTATTAGCTCTTGTATCTGTTACAATAGTACCGTTAGTAAAGCTAGGAACTATTCTTGATTGTAATGAACCATCTTTACCTTTTACAGTTGATGATAAACAAATGAAGCTTTTACCGCCTTTTGAAAGATAAGCACCTAATACAAAGTCTAATTGTCCGCCAGCACCGCTTATATGTTTGAATCCTGTTGATTCAGCACTTACTTGACCAAATAAATCTACCTCAACAGCATTGTTTATAGACATGAAGTTATCTATAGAAGATATAACTCTTACATCGTTAGTATAATCTACAGGAGCAGACAAACATTGAGGGTTATTATGAATAAAATCATATAGCTTTTTGGTGCCAGCACCAAATGCATAAGTTTGTCTTCCTTTATCTATATTCTTTTTATTTCCAGTGATTTTACCAGCTAATGATATATCAACGAAAGCATCAACATACATCTCTGTGTGTACGCCTAAATCTTTAAGGTCAGATTCTGCTATAAGTGAACCTACAGCACTAGGCATACCGCCTATACCTAGCTGTAAACAAGACCCATTAGGTATTTCTTCTACTATAAGTTTTGCTACAGTTTTATCTACCTCACATATAGCACCGCCTCCGCCTAATTCTACTATAGGAGGATTATCACCTTCTACTATCATATCAACTTGATTAATATGTATAGCTTCTCCTCCAATATTACTAGCACCTAAACAGCGAGGCATATTTTCATTAACTTCAACTATAACACATTTACATCTTTCTATCATAGCCTGCATATGTGAAGCATTAGGGCCATAATTGAAAAAACCATTTTCATCCATAGGTCCAACTTGGAACATTGCTACATCTATTCCGCGAGGCAAATCTCTATAATATCTAGGCATTTCAGAATAACGAATAGGGTCATAAAAACAAAAACCTCTTGATATTGCTTTTCTTTCTAAACCAGACATGTGCCAAGAGTTCCAAGTAAAATGTTTTTCTGGGTTAAGAATTTTAAATATTTGAGGCTCCCAGCATAATATACCGCCTCTAATATTAATATCTGTTAAATCAGGCATTCTTTCTGCCAATGCTTTATCTAATTCTATTGGTGTAGCTGTTACCCAGCCATAGTCTATCCAATCACCAGATTTTACAACCTTAACGGCTTCATATGGTGAGGTTAACTTCTCATTATAAAGTTTACTATAATCCATAAGATCTCCCACTAAAATGATTTTTTGATATACTCTAGTATAGTAAAATAAATTTTAATTGTCAATCTAAATTTAGAAGATATTACTTTTAAATTTCAATTATCTATTAAGATTAGATATCATTATGACAATTTTATATTTTTTTATTTCACAAAAACTACATTTTTATTTTTTATTTTTGGCTTTTATTTGTTTTTTACTTGACTTATATACATTTATTGACATAATTATTATATAACACATAAAAGTACTATGGGGGTATATTATGATAGTAAAAAAAGTCTATGCCGTATATTATAGTGCTACTGGTACTACTCAAAAAATAGCTTCTTTTATAGCGGAAAATGTCGCTAAAAAACTTAATGTTGAATGCGAAAAATATAATTATAGCTTACCTAAAAGAAGAGAAAAAGTACTTGAGTTTGAAGAAAATGATTTAGTGGTATGCGGAACTCCCACTTATGCTGGAAGAGTGCCAAACATAATGCTTCCATATTTAAAAAACAATATTAAAGGTAATGGAGCTTTGGCTATACCTGTGGTGCTTTTTGGTAATAGAAACTTTGATGATGCTTTAATTGAGCTTAGAAACATAATGGAAGATAATGGATTTCATACTATAGCTGGGGCTGGATTTGTTGGGGAGCATGCTTTCTCTTATACTTTAGGGGCTAATAGACCTGATGAAAAAGATATGCAAGTAGCTTTAGATTTTGTAGAAAAAATAGTAGAGAAAATAAGAACTGTAGAGAATATACCTTCTGAGCCTATTAAAGTGAGAGGAAATGAACCTATTCGTCCTTACTACACTCCAAGAGATAGGCATGAGCATGCTATTGATATATTAAAAGTAAAGCCTAAAGTTAATTTATCAAAATGTACAGATTGTAAAATATGTGCACATGTATGCCCTATGGGTTCTATTGATTTTAATGATGTAAGTAAATATGTAGGAATATGTACAAAATGTGGTGCTTGCATCAAAAAATGCCCAGAAAAATGCAGATATTATGATGATGAGGGCTATTTATATCATCAACATGAGTTAGAAGAACAGTTTGAAAGAAGAGCTGAACCTGAAATATTCTATATGTGATTTTGGTCTTATATAACTTATCATTTTATTTACATATATATGTATTTTAATGATAAGTTATAATTTTATTAACTTCTTAATGTAAGAGTTTCCAATATCAGCAAAATTGCAAGTTTGAGAACCAATAGACCAAGAAGCTCTTAACTCTTTATCAGCATAAACCATATAGCTTATATTTTCTGGAACTAATATTTCATTTGCATCTGCTATATTTATTAATTTATTTGCAAAAAGCATAGGCTCACCCATGCATACTACTTCATTAAATAATACTTCAGTATCTGAAACTTGACAAAAACATAAGTCTCCCATAGCTATTGAGATGCTTACATAAAATCTATTTGCTTTTAATGTGGATATTAACTCTTTAGCACAACTATATGCATCCTTTAAAATATCGCTGTAAGTTGTATTTCTAAATTTAAAATTGTCTGAAAATACTGCCACTATATATTGAGCTGATATTTGATCAACTTTTCCGCCATATTTGTTGTTTATTATAGGTAATGATATACTATAGTAGTCTTTTAGGTATGAATTAATGTTTTTTTGCTTTAATGTGTTTAGAGCTCCATATAAATTACATAGCTTTAATGATAATACCACAGAAGAAGCACTTGTGTTTTTTATGTAAGTTTCGCCTTCATTTATACTAAAAAATACTTTTTTATCGGTAAAATTTGATAAATATTCTTCGTATTGTGATTTTCCTATTATCATAAAACCTCTCCTAAAAAATAAACTATTATTTTTAAATTTTATCTCTTAATATATATAATATAAATAATAATATTTTATATGTCAATAATAAAACACAAATTTAATAATATTTTATTATATTATGATGACATTATATTACATTATGTTAACATTATTTTTGATTATGTTAACATAAATATTATTTTTAAATTATGTTAAATATATGTTTTTTATAATAATATTATACTACATAAGGGTATAATAAAAATTTGTTTATTTTATTTGAATTAATAATAAAAATGTACTATACTTAAGAAAGCATATTATAAAAAATAAAAACGTATAAGATGTGAATAAATTATTTTTTTGGGGAGATTTTTTATTATGGCTAAGAAAGTAGTAATAGCTAGTGCTTGCCGTACACCTATAGGAAGTATGGGAGGCTCATTAAGTACTGTTCCTGCTGCAGAGTTAGGAGCTATAGTGATTAAAGAGGCTTTAAAAAGAGCTAAAGTAGAACCTAATCAAGTGGATATGGTTTACATGGGCTGTGTAATACAAGCTTCTCAGGGGCAAAACGTTGCTCGTCAATGTTCTATTAAAGCTGGTTTGCCAGTTGAAGTTCCTGCTATGACTCTTAATGTTGTTTGCGGTTCTGGACTTGATGCTGTTAATATGGCTGCTAATATGATACTTGCTGGTAATGCTGATATAGTTGTTGCTGGTGGTACTGAAAATATGAGTATGGCTCCTTATGCTTTAAAAAATGCTCGTTATGGTTATAGAATGGGAAATAACACTATTGTAGATACTATGGTTAATGATGCTTTAACTGATGCTTTCCATAATTATCACATGGGTATTACTGCAGAAAATATTTGTGATGATTGGCAGCTTACTCGTGAAGAGTTAGATGAGTTTGCTGCTAAATCTCAGCAAAAAGCTGTTCAGGCTCAAGATTTAGGTAACTTTACAAGAGAGATTGTTCCTGTAACTATAAAAACTAAAAAAGGCGATGTAGTATTTGATAAAGATGAAGGCCCTAGAGCTGGTACAACAGTTGAGAGTTTGGCTAAATTAAAACCTGCTTTCAAACCAGATGGCGGTAGAGTTACAGCTGGTAATTCTTCTAGTATTAATGACGGTGCTGCTGCAGTTGTTGTAATGAGTGAAGAGAAAGCTAATGAATTAGGAATTAAACCTATGGCTACTTGGGTTACTGGTGCTTTAGGCGGAGTTGAGCCTAGAATTATGGGTATAGGACCTGTGGCTGCTACTAAAAAAGTATTGGCTCGTACTGGTTTAACTATTAAAGATTTTGACATTATTGAATCTAATGAAGCTTTTGCTGCTCAATCTATTGCTGTGGGCAGAGAGCTTGGAATAGATGTTGAAAGACAGCTTAACCCTAATGGCGGAGCTATAGCTTTAGGTCACCCAGTAGGTGCTTCAGGCTGCAGAATACTTGTTACTTTACTTCATGAGATGGATGCTAAAGGAGCTAAGAGAGGACTTGCTACTTTGTGTATCGGTGGTGGTATGGGTTGTGCTACCATTGTAGAGATGTAATAATTTTGTTGGGCAGGTTTAGAGAGTGTGTTTTTCTAAACCTGTTTTTAATTTATTACAACATAATAATATTTAATTTAAGGAGAAATTGATGGATTTTGTAAAGTATGAAGAGAAGGGTATGGTTGGTATTATCACTATTAGCAGAGAGAAAGCTCTTAATGCCCTTAACTCTCAGGTTTTAGATGAACTTGACAAAACTTTAGATGCTGTTGATATAAATAATATCAGATGTTTAATATTAACTGGTGCGGGAGAGAAATCTTTTGTTGCTGGTGCGGATATATCTGAGATGAGTAAGGCAAGCAAATCAGAGGGGGAAGCTTTTGGTAAGAAGGGTAATGATGTATTTAGAAAGATAGAAACTTTTCCTTTACCTGTTATTGCTGCTATTAATGGTTTTGCTTTGGGCGGCGGTTGTGAAATAGCTATGAGTTGTGATATACGTATTTGTTCTGATAATGCTGTATTTGGTCAGCCTGAAGTTGGACTTGGTATTACTCCCGGTTTTGGAGGTAGTCAAAGACTTCCTAGATTGGTGGGACCCGGTATGGCTAAACAGCTTATATATTCTGGTAAAAACATTAAGGCTGATGAGGCTTATAGGATTGGTTTGGTTAATGCTGTTTATACTCAATCTGAACTTATGCCTCAGGCTGAGAAATTAGCTCAAACTATTGCTAACAATGCTCCTATTGCTGTTCGCAATTCTAAAAGGGCTATTAATAGAGGACTTGATGTTGAGATGGATATGGCTATTATTATAGAAGAAAAGTTATTTGGGGATTGTTTTGAAAGCGAAGACCAAAGAGAAGGTATGGCTGCTTTCTTAGAAAAGAGAAAAGTTGAAAAATTTGTTAATAGATAATAATTTTTTTTTATTATCTTTTTAAGATTAATTTATTTAATAAAATAAAACTAAAAAATTGTTTATAAAATTATAAAAAAGGAGAAATAAAAATGAAAGTTGGTGTTATTGGTGCTGGAGCTATGGGTTCTGGTATTGCTCAAGCTTTTGCTCAAACTGAAGGTTATGAAGTTTGTTTATGTGATATTAAAGAAGAATTTGCTGCTAGCGGTAAGGCTAGAATTGCTAAAAGTTTTGACGGAAGAATTGCTAAAGGTAAAATGGAGAAGGCTGATGCTGAGAAAATTTTATCTAAAATATCTATTGGTTTAAAAGATATTTGTAAAGATTGTGATTTAATTGTTGAGGCTGCTTTTGAAAATATGGAAGTTAAAAAAACTACTTTCAAAGAATTACATGAAATTTGTAAGCCTGATTGTATATTCTCTTCTAATACTTCTTCACTTTCTATTACTGAAATAGGTGCTGGTATTGGAAGACCTGTTGTTGGTATGCACTTCTTTAACCCTGCTCCTGTTATGAAATTGGTTGAAGTTATTTCTGGTATTAACACTCCTAGAGATGTTGTTGAAAGAATTATCAAAATATCTGAAGAGATTGGCAAAACACCTGTTGAAGTTAATGAGACAGCTGGTTTTGTTGTTAACCGTATATTAGTGCCTATGATTAATGAAGCTATAGATTTATATTCTATGGGAGTTGCATCTGTTGAGGGTATAGATAATGCTATGAAACTTGGAGCTAATCATCCTATGGGTCCTTTGGCTTTAGGCGATTTGATTGGTCTTGATATTGTACTTGCTATTATGGAAGTGCTTCAAAGAGAAACAGGGGATCCTAAATATAGACCTAGTGCTTTACTTAAAAAAATGGTTCGCGGTGGCTTGCTTGGACAAAAAACTGGTAAAGGTTTCTATGAATATTCTAAATAATTAATATATAGTTTGTTTGTTGTTTGCGAAGGGATTAGTTTTAATCTCTTCGCCTTTTTTTATTTGTAATAATTTAAAATATAGTATACTATTTTTATATTACAAAATAAGGATATGTAATTATGAAATACAAAGAAATTAATGATGAAAGTATAGAGAAATTAATGGATATTTTTTATGCTAAAATTAGAGTGCATAAAGAATTGGGACCTATATTTAATGAACATGTTGGAATTGATGATGACTCTTGGGAGAGACATAAAGAAAAGATTGCTAAGTTTTGGAAGACTATGCTTTTAAATCAAAGGCTTTATATGGGAAACCCTGTTCAGCCGCATATTAATCTTATGCCTTTTGATATGAAGTTGTTTGACACTTGGCTTGATTTATTTAAGGAGTGTCTTGATAATGTATTTGAAGAAGAGGCTTCTAATCATTATTATGAAGTAGCATGCAATATTGCTAAAAACTTTAAGGCTGTATTATTTAATCAGTAATATTTTTAAATATTTTAATGGCAGAAGATAAAAACTTACTATATAATTTTATCTTTTGCCTTATATTTCTGATATATTGCTTCTAATTTTCTTTAATGTATTTTTTATTGTTTCAGCATCATTTGGATTGAGTTCTTTTACTATTGTATTTAAAACTTGATTTTCATAATTTTCTATAATTGGTAATTCTTTTTTCGCCTTTTCTGTGAGAAATAATGAAAAAGCTCTTTTATCGAGTTTATTTTCTTTTCTTCTTATAAATGATTTAATTTCTAATTTATCTATCATAGCTTTTACAGTATTTTGATCTTTATCAAGTTTTATAGATAATTCTTTTTGAGATATACCTTCTTCTTTTGCAAGTTCTTTTAATACGATTAATTGTTCTGGTGTGATATCGAAATTAATTATTTGTTTTCCTATATACTGATATATTTTTCTTGCGGTATAGCATATATCATAGCCTATGTTATTAATGATAATAAACTCCTTATATAATAAAAAATGCTATCATAACTTTCACTATGATAGCATATAATTTATTTTTTGTATATAATATAATTTATTATTTAGCCCTTTCTATTAGAGAGTTCAAATATTTTTCCATTTGTGGTTTTGTCATAATAAATGGATTTGCTTCTCCTGCTTTTAGATTAGCAACTTTTTCTAAATTAGCGTATCCATTATCTGCAAATAGATGTGCTGTTAATGATACTAATGCATTTCTTGCAAGAGCTTCTTTTTTGAAATACTCTGCAGACTCCTTGTATTTTACTACTAATTCTTTTTCTTTTGGAAGTCCTGTTCCGCCCCAAAGTACAGCAGTATATTCTTTTCCTTTATATTTTACAGGGAATATAAAAGAGCTGCATCCTGCAGTGTGGCCCGGAGTTTCTAATATTGTTATGCTTGTATCTCCAAGTTTTATTACATCTTTATCTTTTGAGTATATATCAACTTTTGTTTTTGGAGAGCGCGGAGAGTTTGCTCCAGTATTTAAATTGTACATTAAGTCGGTATCAGTTTTTGTTAATAGCACTTTAGCACCATATTTGTTTCTTAAATAATTAGCTCCGCCATAATGATCGCCATGACCATGACTTATTATTATGTATTTTAAGTCTTTAGGGTCTAATCCAAAACCTTTAATGCCTTCTTCTATGAGTTTGGCATCTCTGTCGTCCCACATAGCGTCTATTAAAATAAGCCCGTCAGAAGTATCAATTACCCAAGCAACAACACTTACGGTTCCTATGCAGTATACGTTATCGAATACTTTAGTAGGTTTTAGGGGAGTGTTGTCGTTTAGATAATCCATAGGTGTTTTTTCAGCAGCAAATACTGAAAAAACTGATACTAAAAAAATGAAAAAAGTTTTTTGTAATAAATTAATCAATTCTCTATCTCCTATTAATTATTTATTTTAAATATAGTATGTATACGTATTATTTTCAATATGAAAATTAATTTTTTTTTTGTTTTTTATATAAAATTAGATAAAAAAAATTATAAATGAATGACTATAATAATATTTTATATATGTTATAATTAAAAATATATTATTTTGGATTAATTATGTTAAAGAGATTAGTATTTATAATTTTATCTTTAAATATTTTGTATTTAAATAATTTGTATTCTCAAGATTATAATGAAGAAGAGCAAAATCCTCCTATAGATATTCCTATAATTAAGGCTATTGCTGAAGATGATATTAATACTTTAAAAAATATTATAAATAGCGGTGAAGATTTGGAGATTAGGGATGAGCAGGGTAATACTCCTTTAATATGGGCTTCACTTTACGGAAATGCTGATATAGTAAGAGAGCTTATTAAGGCTAATGTAGATGTTAATAATACTAATAATTTTGGAAATACTGCTTTGATGGGTGCCGTACTTGAGGGGCATTATTCTGTAATTAAACTTTTAATTGATAACAAAGCAAACATTAATATAACAAATAATGACGGCTGGTCTGCTTTGATGTGGTCTTCTATAAGGGGGAATATTGATATTTTTAATTTGCTTATAGAATATGGGGCTGATATTAATGTTGCTGATAGAAATGGTAATACTCCTTTGATGATAGCTTCAGATTCTGCTTATATAGATGTTGTTGATAGGCTTATAAAGTTAAAAGTTGATGTTAATAGGGCAAACAATTTAGGAGATAATGCTTTGCTTATGGCTTCTATATCTGGAAATGTTGATATTGTGAGAAAGTTAATTGAAGCAGGGGCTGATGTTCATTTTAGAGGTTCTAATGGGGTGAATGCTATAATTTATTCTTCTAGGTTTGGAAGATTAGAGATAGTAAAAGAGCTTATAAAAAATAAAAGTGATATAAATAGCTCTTCTTCTGACGGTACTACTCCTTTAATTGCTGCTTCTATAGACGGCTACACTGACATAGTAAAAGAATTGTTAAGAAATAAGGCTGATGTTAATAAAGCTAACAACTCTGGATATAATGCTTTAATTATAGCTTCTATAGAAAATCATATTGATATAGTAAAAGAGCTTATAGTATATAAAGCTAATATTAATGCTGTTACAGAAGAGGGTTATACTGCTTTGATAGGTGCTGCTGCTGCGGGTAATTTGGATATTGTAAAGGTATTAATTGATGCTGGTGCTGATATTAATTACAAATCAAAGGCAGGGGACACTGCTTCAAGCATTGCCAAGAGAAAGGGTCATTTAGATATATTTGAATTTTTAAATGGCATTTCTAAAAAATAATTAAAAAAACTTTACTTTTTATTGTTTTTTAGTAAAAAATATTTACTTTTACTTGACATTTACTTTACAATTTGCTATAATAAATAATGTCCTTCATTGATATACATAATTAAAAAAAGGAGATTATTTATGAGAAAGCTATTTCTATTAATTTTTTCATTATTTTTAATTCAGTCATATAGTATTTTTGCTGCAGATTTAGGAATTGGTATAGTAGTTCCTCTTGGGGCTTCTATATCACAAAGTTCTATAACTCACAAGGCTGGGGTAGATACTAAAAATGGTGCTTTAAGTACATCTGCTGGTTTTGAATGGGGGGTTGGTATTACTCCCGGTTTTTATAAAGATTTTGAGGATTATTTGGGCTTTTCTTTCGCATTAGATTTGGCTTATCATAGAGATGTTTTTGCATATAAAGAAAGTGTGGCTACTGGAAGTACTTATTCTACTGTTAATACTTCTTATAATTTTGACACTATATCTGTTGGTATTCTTCCAAAGCTTAATATAGCAAGATTTTTTATAGGACTTGGAGCTGGAATTAAAATTCCTCTTGCTTTAAATGAAACTACTAAAACATACAACGAACAAACTCAGCAATTAGTAGATGCTAATAATAAATATAATTTTAATGATACAAAAAATAAATTTGATATGTTTGTAATACCTTATATAAAACTAACAGTCGATTATTTATTTTTCTTTAATAAAGAAGCTGCATTCGGACTTGGAATATATGCAGGATACGATTTTGGTCCTTCATTTAAAGCAGATGATAGATTTAGCAAAAAGTCTTTGGGTGCTTTTGATATAGGAGCACAAATAAGCCTTTATTTTGTAGATAATTAATCCCCTCTATATAAAAATTTCATAAAAACAATTCAATGTTTTGAGGTGTATGCAAAAAATGCATACACCTTTTTTATTGATATTTATTAATTTTTATATTATTATTTTTTATAATTTAATTCTACTTGGCTTTATAATAATGAAAAATTATAATATAAATAATTTAATATATTTTGTTAATAGTTCTTTCAAAAATAATTCATATAATTTAACACTAAAATTATTAGAAGAATTAATTAAGTTAGATAAAACTTCTTATAAAGCATATTGTCTTTTAGGATATATTATTTTTATAAAGTCAGAAAATAATATAGAAAAATTAAAACAAGCTATTAAGTATTTTGATATATCTATAAAGATTCAAAAATATTATCCATTATCATACTATTATAGAATTAAGTCAAAAAAGAAACTAATTAAAATTAATGGCGAAGAAGTTCCTACAATTAAAGAAGAGATAAAATCAGATATCGCTCAATTAAAAAAACTTGCAAATAATTATTTAATAAAAAATTTAATAAAAAATTTCTTAAAAAATCCATTATGCTGTCAAAATAAGAAGAAATTAATTTTAAAAAATATTGAAGAGATAAAAGCCTATATGATAAAATTTAATAATCAAAAAGTAAAATATGATTATTTTGATATTATAGAAAATTATAATTATTTTATAGAAACAAACAACAATATGGAATATGATTTATATAATTTGAGAGGTTTTATTAAATTCAATTTAAATATATATGATGAAGCTTTAGAAGATTTCAATATTTCAATAAGTAAATATCCGTATGGCTATTATAATAGGGCAAAGCTAAAATATAAATTAAAAAAATATGATGAAGCTTTAAAGGATTTTAAAGAAGCTAAAAAAATATTTATGAGAGAATCTTCTTCAAGTGTTGTAGATAGAATAAAATGCGATCATTATATTGCTTGGTGTAATTATGAATTAAATAAT
Organism: Brachyspira sp. SAP_772; assembly: GCF_009755885.1. Classification (NCBI taxonomy): domain Bacteria; kingdom Pseudomonadati; phylum Spirochaetota; class Spirochaetia; order Brachyspirales; family Brachyspiraceae; genus Brachyspira; species Brachyspira sp. SAP_772. Next base: position 731,975 of record NZ_VYIX01000002.1, read on the forward strand.
AGAGATATTGTTTTTGATGATATTGAAGTTGATTATAAAGATGATTCTTTAGCTTATTATAACATAGCAAAATTAAAACTTCAGTTTAAGAAATATGATGAGGCTTATAAATATTTTTCTAAAATAGATGAAAATTGCAAAAATTACAAAAAAGTAAAACATTATATTCCAGTGTGTAAATATAAAATTAATAATAATTATGATGATATAGACTTTTTAGAAAATATTTTAAAATTAATCTCTATTTATAAAGAAGAGAACGATTTTGGGAGCGTGAATGATATTTGCTATAAAATTTTAGAGCATATTGAAAGGTTTGATAAGAAGTCTTTTAATTATCATTATTATAAAGCTTTGGCATTATACCATATTTATGAGATTGGTAGTTATAATAAAAAATTAAAAAAGCAATTAGTAGATAGTTTAAAAAGTGTACTTATCATGATAAAAGATAAAAAAAGAGAATATTATATAATAAAAAAAATATTTACGGATTTACAAATATATGGCATCTAAAAATAAAGATATTAGTTATAATAGTTTGAAAGACAATAAAAAAAATATTATACCTTCATTAGAGGATATAAAAAATAGCAATAAAAATATTTATATTATAGAAAGCATTTCTGGAAGGGAAAAAGAAAAAAATAAAGATTATAAGATAAGAAAAATATTATTAGAAGATATAGATACATTTGATTATGATATAAAAAATATAAATAAAAAAGAAACTAAAATAGATAAAAAAAATATCTATAAGACTATTTCAAATATTGAAGGATTTTGTTTTTTGAGTGTAGATGCTTTTATAGAATATTATAATTATATTACAAATAAAAAGATAGAAACACAAAATGATATAAATAAAATAAAAGACAAACTTAAGCAAAAATCTTACAGAGAACAAATACTTCCTGCATATAAATTAAAGAGTAAAGAAAATGATAATTACTCTTTTTTCTATGTACTTGAAGAATTAGAAATACTTGATTTTTTAATTGATAATCTTGAGTTTGGCACAAAAATAAGAAATATATTGAATGCTAAATATATAGATTATGTTGATTTTATAGAGAAGAAAATTAAAGCTTTAGTTAAACATATAAACAAAATTGATAAGCAGGATAATGATGAAATATATAATTATGATAAAGTATATTATGATTATAAATTGTATTATATGCCATTTTTTATTTATGATTATTTTAAACAAAAAAAGATTACTGAAAAAGACTATTGTAAACTTTTAGAGGTTTATAAAAAAGAATATGAATCTTTAATAAAAAAAGAAGATGAAAAATATGTCTACTACGGAGAGGAAGTAGAAAATAAAAGAAGTTATTATAATATAGATTTATTGAAAAGATATGATGGTTTTGTATATGATTATGATTTTAAAGAGTATATTAATTTACATTATAAGCTTATAGATTATCAGATAGAACATAAAAGATATTTAAAAAGGTATATAGATTTTTTTAGCAGTCAAATAATAGTATTTTTATATTTTTTAGGACATATTTCTAGGGATGATTTTTTAGGCTTAAGAGAAAAGATAAAAAAATTAGAAGAAATTAGTTTGCCTTTAAAGAAAGAGAGTATAAATTTAAAAGAAGATGAAGAAAATATAATTTTTGAAGTATCATCTAATAATGATTTTAATAGAGTTTTAGTAGATTATATAGAGCTATATAATTTTACAAGACTTTATTATAATAAGAATATAAAACTTTCGTATGATAAAAATATAAAATTAATCTTAAAGTCCAGTGAATTTAAAAAAATTTTGAAGTATTAAAATAAAAATTATACTCCAAATGCTAAATATTTAGTATTTGTTATTATCTAACCATACTGATATGTAACTGATATATAAGGGAGTATAAATATAAAAAACATATAATTATAATTCTTACATTTCAAATACTAACAAAGCTATATAAGCATGTATGTAATTATGATGAGTTTTTAAAAAAAAATAATACATAAAAAAGAAAACATACAAAGTGTATTTACAAGTGTATTTCTAAATGTATTTATATGTGTATTTAATCTGTATTTAATCTGTATTTATGTATTTTGTGTAAGATTAGACGTATTTGTTTATTGTTTTTTATAACTAATTTTATTATAATGAAAATATAGAGATTAATTAAAGAGGGTTTTATGATAAAGTATAATATAAATAACAGCAGTTATTCAATGCCTGAAACAATAGAACGATTTATTACAATAGAAATGAAAAAAGGTAAAAAAGATATGTATATAGTATCTTTCAAAAATGGAACTTATAAAAAAGCCCTTTTGGATAATGAATCTTTAAAAATAAAATCAGATAAAAGTAGCGTAAATGATGAAGAGATTAAAAAAATTATACAAAATAGTTTTTTTGAACATGGTACTTTCATACGTTTAATAAAATTTAAAATTGATTTGGTAGAAGAAAAAATAGGAAAACTTTCAAACTTAAAAAAATATACTAGTAATAAGCAAGATGAAACCTTAAGAACTCAATTTCATAATGGTAAATATAAAAAAATATTAAATCCTTATAAAATGGAGGCAAAAGATTTATACTTATACTGCTATCATCATTTTATAATTCTTGATGAAATAGCAAGATTATTAAATGAAGGTAAATCAATAGAAGAAATTGAAAATTTAAAAAAGATAGAGGAGGAAAGTAAAGAAAAGATATCATTGGCAAAGGAAAAACAATATGCTGGCAATTATGAAGCAGCTTTGGAAGATGCTGATAAAGCATTAGAACTTGATAATCAAAGTGCAGAAGCTCACTATATCAAAGGAGAATCAAATTTCAATTTAAAAAAATTTGAATCAGCATTAGAAGATTTTGGTAAAGCTTTTGAACTTGGATATGATGAAAAAAGTATTTATATTTTTAGAGGCAAATGTCTTTATTATTTAAGAAGATTTAAAGAAGCTTTTAATATTTTTAATGAAGCTTTAAAATTGAATAATGAAGATTCTGAAATATACTGCTTTATAGGTATATGTTGCTATAAATTTGGCAGTATAGAAGATGCTTTATCTAATTTAAATAAAGCAATAGAATTAAAAACAAAAAATCCTGAAGCTTTCTATTATAGAGCATGTTATTACTATTCAAACAACAAATATATTGATGCTTTAGATGATTTATCAGAGGCTATTAGATTAGATAATAAATATTCTAATGCATATTTAAAAATTGCTGTTATAGCATTAAATAATAATGATGAAAAATATGCTATAGATAATATAAATAACGGTTTCTTATATTATTCAGATGATTGTCAAGTTATAGAAGAACTTATAGATATATTATTCAATGACTTTGATTTGCATAGAGTAACTTTATATCATTTATTAGGTGTTTATGGAAATCATAATGAATCAAATATAATATATTTACTTAATAAAATGATTCTATACTTTTTGAAAATGAGTTATCTAAAAAATTATACTCCTTTATATAATAAAGATTCTAATGATTTGTTTAGTTATAATCGCAGTGATTATGATATAGAATCTAATATAAGTGATAAAATTCAAGAAATAATAGAATCGCTTGATGAAGAAGTATATGAAGACCATGAACTTCTATTTAATATATGCAGATTTTATTTTGTATATTATAAAGAGTACAATGATAAAGAAAGATTTAATAATATAAAAAAGTATTTTGATAAAGCTTTAGATTTATTAGAAAATGATAAAGAAAAAAGCCTTATATATTATTATCTTGGAAATATAGGTTTTTATCAGTATATAGAGGCAGCAGAGTATATAGAAAGAGCATTAAATTTGTATAGTGATAATTCCATTTATAAATGCAGTTTATTAAATATTTTTCAATCTATATTTCCTATGCCTAAAAAATGGAGAGAAAAAATAAAAGAATACTTAAATACTGATAATCTTAGCCATAAAAACTATTTATGCTTTGTTATGGAAATTTTCTTATATAATAGACAATACAAAATTGAAAATATGGAGGATTTAAAAAATATAATTACTTCTTTGCATAATGACTACAGATCTGTAATTGATATTAATATAGATATTGATTATGTTAATTCTAATATAAAATTGTTCGGTGGTAGTAATATTATAGAAAGACATTTTATATTTTCGTATGAAGCTTTATTCATATTATCAAATGAAGACTGTAATACTTATAATATGAAAGTAAAATATTTGATAGAATCTGGAAAATTCTTTTTAAGAATTTCAAAGTACGATGAAAGCATCAAATGTTTTAGTGAAGCATCAGATAATATTGAATGTAGAATAAAAGATTATGAAAAACTTTTGAAAGATATTAAATCTGATGAAAAATATTATCATGGTGTAAAACATAAATATTATGTTGAAATTTTGGAATCTTTATTAAAACAATTAAATGATTATAAGAAGGAGGTAATATATTACTCAGCTATAATTAAATATAAAGATGATAAATATGATGAAGCTTTAAGTCTTTTTCAAAGTATTGATAATTTTCAATACAGCAGCATATATATTTCATTACTCTATTATGAAATTGGAGATAATGAGAAGTATGTTGAAAGTGTAGATAATATTCAGGAAAAAGATTATATTAAATCTTATTTAAAATATTTATACACAAACAACAATGCTTCTAAAGATGAAAGTATACATTTAATAGCTTCTTTTACAAAAATAGCTCAGTTTTTATTAGAGGATAACTTAAAGGAAAAATCTTTAAAATACTATAACTGGGCTTTGATTAAATGCGATGAGTATATAGATAAATTTACAACAAATAGTATTTTTTACTATATGAAAGGAATGATAAAATATTTAATTTTTGAACTTGATATAAATAGAGTAGATATTTTAGAAGAAGCATTTGAGTACTTGAAAAAAGGATATAAATCTGAAGCTCAATTAGAAAGAATATTTACTGAAGCTATTTATAAATATGGATTTATAAAAAATATGTATAGAGAAAAAGCTGACAATATGCTTAGAGAATGTTTATATAAAGAGGCTTTAGAGTTTTATTATAAGGCACTTTATATTAAATATGAAGAAGAGATATTAATGTATATAGGTATATGTCAATGCTCTCTTGAAAATTATGATGAAGGATTGAGATTATTTTCAGAGGCTTTGAAAGTTAATGAAGAATCATATAAAGGCTATATTTATTTGGCTAAGTATCAGTACAACAAATACTGCAAGACAAATGATAATAGTTTAATAGAATCTATACTTTATAATATTGATATAGCATATAGTAAAGCTAGTGATTCAGATAAAAATATATTAGATGAAATAAAGCAGTACTATAAATATGAATTGAATAATTCTGTTTCTAATACTATAGAGTATGTTGAAATGCTATGCAATATATACAGAAATTTAACAGAGTATTATGAAAAAGAAAAGAATATTATAATGTCTGTTTTATTTATAGATATAGATTATCTGCATAAAAAAATTGTATCTCTATGTTCTAATGAAAATTTAGGAAATGAGAGATTTTATTTTTTAGCGGTTATTGACAGCTGCTTTTATTCCTTAACAGGAGAAAAAAGAGATAATGTTATTAATAGTCTTGAAAAATTATTTGAAAATTATAATGGAGAGAATTATATAAAAAATAATATTAATTCTTTAAAAGAAATTAAAGGTTTGCCTTTATATATTATTTGTGAAAATATATTGAATAGAAATTTCAAAGAAGGATTATATGAAAAGACTATTAAAATAGCAGATTCAATTACAGAGCTTATAAAATTAGAATCTATTAATTATAGTTATAATTTTAAAGAATATACAGCAAAGTGTTTATATGAACTTGGAAAATATGATGAGGCATTGAATTACTTTGAAAATTCAAGCAGACCTAGTGATATATATAAATACTTATGCCATATAAGGCTTAATAATTTTTATGATGCTCAGAAAATATTTATTAATGAATTAATTGATTTTAATGAACACTGGCGTGATTATGATTATATAAAAGAAAAATTAAGGGGTATATCAAATGATGGAAACAAAGAACAAAAAGAAGCCGTCGCAAGATTTTTAAAGAAAACTGACACTGTCATTTAATAAGATTTAAATCGTATAACGTATAAAAACCTATTTTTATATACATATTAATAATTAATGGAGGAAAACTATGCTTAATAAATATGATTTTCATGGCAAAAGTGCCAAAGAAACAAAATTGGAATTAATAAGTATATTAGAAACATTAATTAATAATAATTTTTCTAATACTATAGAGCTTGTATTTGGAAGAGGGTTGCACAGTATAGGCAACAAACCAATTTTGAAATACGTTGTTATTAAGGTATTAAAAAAATACAAAAAAATCGGATACATAAAAAAGTATTTTTTAAGAAGGAGAACTTTAGGCGGTTCAATGATAGTTAGATTATGTAATCAGTAACATAATATATATAAAAAATAATTATAAGGAGGAGCAATATGAGTAAAAAATCAAATCATAATGCTGACATTTCAAATGCCAACAAAGGTACATCTGGAACAAACATTACCTATGACAAAAATCAGGGTAACAGAGGTAAACAGATGAACCCTAATCAGAAGAAATAAAATTTATTTCTTCAGGCTGCCTCAAATTATTTATTAGTTTGGGGCGGCTTAAACAATTAGAAATTATTAAAGTTGTGTAAAAAGTTTATATGTAATGATGATTAGGTATAAAGAAAAATTAATATTTATAATAAGGAGATTGTATAATGAACACTTATTTATTTGTTGATTTGCATAGAAAAAGTGCAAGAGAAGCTAAAAACTATTTCATAAATTTATTGAAGATATTATACGGATTAAAAATATTATTTGGTGATAATTTAAGTATTAATATGGAGGTGGTCTTTGGAAGGGGGCTTCATAGTGAAAATAAAATATCTGTTTTGAAATATGTTATTTTAAGACAAGCTAAAAAATATAGAGATTTTGGCTATCAATACAAATTGAATAGAAAAACAGCTAATGGTTCTATGATTATAACTTTTTAATTTTGTACTATAATAAGGTAACTGTAACATGGCAAGAAGAGATGAAAACAACAATATAGATAGAAATGCTAGAAGGGATATAAACGCTTTTGATGTGCATTATTTTATAAAGAATAAAAAATATGCTTTGCCGGAATATTCATTTATTTTGAGAAGCAAAAAGAGATTAATGTCCATAGGAGAATTTTTAAATCTTTTGGAAGAAAACAATATAAAAAATATGAGCATTAATTTACTTAGAGAGTGGGACAATAAAGAGCTTCTTCCTGCATATAGAGTTACGCGTGGAGCAATTAGGACAGAAAGCAGATACTATATAATGGAGCATCTTGATATTGTAAGAGAGATAGTAAAATTAAAAGCTTATGGTCTTGAAATAAGAGAAATAGAAAAGATTATTTTTGAAAATAAGTCTTTTGAAATACTTTTCTTATCAAAATTAATAAAAAATAAAGAGGCATTTACTAAAATGAAATATATTGTAAAGAACATAAAGCATATAGAAGATGAGTTAGTAGGTTCTATATGCAATGAAGTAAAAAATATATTTAATATTAATGATGATGATTTTAAAGAAACTTTTAATGATAAGTATTTAAATAGCATATTAAATGATTATAAAAACAGTGATTTAAATCCTGATGAATCAAGTGTATTATTATTATCTTTAATACTTTTAAGTTTATACAATTCTTATGATAATAATTTTTTTGACAGGAAAAAATTCTCTAAACAGTTTTACAGTATTATAAGTGAGAATAAAACTAATACCTCACCATAGTGATGTATGTAGTTTACATATTGTTTGTATTGATTAAAGTATGAAACTAAATATATTATTTTGTAAAAATTATATGTTTGAATAATATAGGAAAGTATAAATTCCTACTATTATAAAATTTTATTTTAAGGAGATAAAAAGATGAAAAAGTTTATTGTTCTAATGTTTGTTGTGGCATTATTTGCAACTTCCTGTATATCACAACATAGGCACATAGTTGGTAATGGACCTCAAACTGGTGTGAAAGTTGAAAGAAAACAGTGGTATGCTTTATGGGGTTTAGTTCCTGTTGGTTTTGTAGATACTAAAGAATTAGCAGGTGATGCAAAAGATTATGAGATATACACTAGACAAAATGCTGGAGACTTTTTCTTAAATCTTTTAACAGGTATAGTTACTTTCCAAAGTAGAACAGTAACTGTTACTAAGTAAATTTAATTTATATTTAAGGACTATTGTAAAAGTTTTATGATAGTCCTAATTATTAATTTAGGTAAGTATTGATGAAAAGAAACATTTTTTATTTATTATTAATCTTCTTATTATTATTAAGCTGCAATAAAAAAGAGAATATAAATGAAGCTTATAATAATGATACAACAAATTATGCAGATTTATTTTCTAACAAAGAAATTAATTTTAAAAAATTAGAGTTAGGCAGAGATATTTCTACTAATGAAAGATATTTTATTACAAATGCTTCTGTAAGTTTTATTCCTCCAATAAACTCTATTAAATTGACAGATAAAGAGAGAGATGATATAATTTCCAAAACAGGTTATGGAAAAGGTTATTTTGATGTTGATAGTATGTTTATAGACGAGAAAGTAAAAATAACATGTTTAGCAGGATATACTAAAAAAGATGCAAATAATCTCAATTCTTTAATTTCTTTTATAAGAAAGATGGATAATGGAGATAATTTTACAGAAGAATATTATACTATTAATGGTATAAAAAATATTCAGTTTAAAATTAATATGAACAATGCTACTAGCATACTTTATACAATCTTTGAATCTAATAATGGATATTATTTTATATTAAATTACACATTTCCTGTTTCCTATTTGGAAGATTCTTTAATTAGGATAGCAAATTCTCTAAATAGTGTTAATTTCAATTTTTAAGAGTTATATTTTTTATGAGATTAAAATTCTTTTTTTTAATATTTTTATTTCTTTCATTATCTTTGTATTCACAAAATAATGAAGTCATGGATTCTAATACAAAGGAAGTAAAATCTAAATGGTTATTTAATCCTTTTAGACTTTATGATACTGATAAATATTTATATGGGTGGTTGGATCCTTATGTTTATAATAGTAAATATTGGATAGGGGATATATTTAATATAGAAACTATGTATAGCAATCCTAATTACAATTTTAACAATATGGCTTTTTTTCATCAGCCTACTTTAGGGTCAGAGATTACTCCAATATGTTTTAATTATCAAGATAAACATAGATTCAAGATAGGTGTTGGTTTTCTCACTCAGTTTTTTTTATCTGTTTATAAACCTAATAGCAGTGTTTTTTATGGGGAGAGTTTATTTTTTGGCACTTATATGCAAGTAGAGTTATATTTTGATTATATATATAATGATACATTAAGATTTAGATTTACCCCTGTTCGTCATATATGTACTCATATAGGAGGGGATATACTTGGTGATGATAAACTTTATGATAGAAATACGGAAGAGTTTAGAGATTCTAGTATAGAGCTTATGAATTTTTCTCTTAACTATAAATATGGATATTTTAGTTTTTATGGTGGATTTTCTTTTGCCATGACAGGTTTCAATGAATCTAATTTTATCAATCTATTTAGTGTATATTATGGTACAGACTTTAGATATCCTTTGTGGGGTGAGATAAGTTTGATAACAGGTTTTTATTTGGGGCTTGATTATGATAGGATTAATACAGTTGAAAGAACAACAAATGGTTATAATATTTTAGATAGTTATGATAAATTATATCCTGCTATAGTTTTTGGAATTGGCGTTGAAATTTATAGATTTACTATAGGAGTAAAATATGAGTATATGCGTTCTAGACAACTATATGCTTATAGGAGCATGGAAAATAAATTAGGTGTTGAGGTTACATTGTTTTTTTAAGTATTATATATTTTAAATGGTAATAGAATAAACATTAGTTCATAATAAATAAGATTTACAAAAAATAGTTTCAAACTATAAATAAAGTTTCAAAAGTACAATTTTTTATTTTATTAATGTTTTGTATATTGATAAAAAATTAAAAGTTATCATTAAAAAATTAATGATATTAAAAAGTCTGCTTTAATATTTTAGGGCGGGCTTTTTTATTTTAACAAAGATTATTTTATCACGAGTTAAGCTAATCATCAAAACAAATTTCTAATATTACTAAATCTATTTACAACTAGTCTTTTTTGCAACTTTGACGAAGTCTGCTTTAGCATGGGCACAAAAAAGTTGATAAGATATTTTAAACACGCGTTGAATTCGCTATAAAAATAAAGCTAGTTAATAATTAAACATTTATTATAAATTTAAATTCTGCTTACCGCGTGCTGTTAAAGTTTATAAATTTAAAAAAACTTGGGCGGGCGTGTTTTTACTTGATAGGCAGTAAATATAAATAGGATGTTTTTTAAAATAAATTTATAATTTTAAAGGGTGGGGTTTATAAATAAATTTATAGCTTTAATAATTATCAACTTTTCCCGCCGCAAAAGTTGCAAAAGTGCAAATTTTTTACTCATTAAATGTTCATATATTAATAGAAAATTAAAGTCATAATAAAAAACAAAATTATAAATATAATTGACACTTGGGCGGGTGTGCTTTTACTTGATAGGCAGTAGGTATAAAAAATCTTTGTTGCAAAATAAAATTTATAATTAAAAAGGGCGGGGAGTGTGAATAAATTTTAAATTTTTTTAAGAAAACTATTATAAACACTTATATTCTATTGCTTTTTATTTTGTTGTAATATACAATATACGCGTAAAATTTGATATCAGATTTTTACCAAATTATAAAGATTGGAGAAAATCTATGATTCAATTATTACCTATTCTTCTTTTATCCGCATTTTTTATCGGATGCGGTCAACAGCCTTACACTAATTTAGAAAATACCCCAAAAGCTAAAAACGTTATAGTACTAATTGCAGACGGACAAAGCTCAGATGTAATCACATATTCAAGATGGTTTAAAGGCGGAGACTCATTGGCAATAGATGAGATGTTAAGCGGAGCTATGAGAACACATAATGCAGATTCTCCTATAGCAGATTCAGCACCTGCAGGTACAGCTTTAGCTACAGGCTATAAATCATCTTATCAGCAGTTTATAGGTGTTCTTCCAGATGAAGCCATACTTCCTAATTCATCAATACCTACTGAAGCAAGAGCACCTATAGCAAATGTGTTGGAGGCAGCAAAGCTTCTTGGCAAATCTACAGGAGTAATTTCAACTTCAGAAATTATGCATGCCACTCCTGCAGCTTTTTCTGCACATGACATCACTAGAAAAGATTATGATGATTTAAGTGAACAGCAAGTGTTTCAAGATATAGATGTTATATTAGGAGGAGGGTATAAGTTTTTTACTAAAGAGGCTAGAAAAGACGGAAAAGATTTAATATCAGAAATGACTAATTTAGGATATTCTATAATTAGAACTTCAGATGAATTAGATTCTTTTAGGGGTGATAAAGTTGTAGGACTTTTTGCTGATGCAGATTTAGCTTATGAAATAGACAGAGAAGAGACAACTCAGCCTTCATTAGCTCAAATGACTTCAAAGGCCATAGATATACTTTCTAAAAATAATAAAGGTTTCTTCTTGATTGTGGAGGCTTCAAAAGTGGATTGGGCAGCTCATGCTAATGACCCTGTTGGGTTGGTGTCTGATACTTTGGCTTATGTTGATGCTGTAAAGGCGGCATTAGATTTTGCTAAAAAAGATAACAATACTATGGTTATAGCAGTAACTGACCATGGAAACAGCGGTTTTACTATGGGTAATTATGACACTTCTTCAGACTATCACAAAAGAAAATTAGAAAGTTTTATAGAGCCTGTAAAAAAAGCTTCACGTTCTGCTGAGTATGTGGCAAGAAAAATAGAAGCTGGAGAAGATATAAGACTTGCTATGCAAAAATATTATGCTATAGATGATATGACAGAAGAAGAGGTTAATTCTCTTAGAGGAAAAACAGGCGATGATTTACATTATGCTATAGGGCCAATATTAGCAAAAAGGGCTTATTTAGGTTTCAGCACACATGGGCACACTGGAGAAGATGTTCCTCTATATACATATTTACCTAATAACAAAAGAATTATAGGAGTTATAGATAATACAGATATAGCTAAAAATGTTGCTTCTGCTATGGGAATAAATTTAGATGAAGCTACAAAAAAATTATTTATGAGTGAAGACGAAATAAAAAAAGCGGGTGTGGAATTAACATCAGAGGGAGATGTGCTTACTCTGTATATGGGTGATAAAACTTCTCAAATAATGAAAAATAGAAATATAATAATTGTAGATGGAGAGAAAAAAACTTTAGATGGTGTTGTGGTTTACAATGAATCTAAATGGTACTTTCCTTCTCAAGTGTTGGATATGTTAAAATAATATTATTTAAGGTTTTATAGGGCGTAAGCATTTTTTAGTGCTTACGCTTTTTTATTATATTTCATTATTTTTTAGCTTTTTCATTATTACAGCAAAATAAATTATATATATTATTATAGTTGATATTAGTATAGCCAAACCAAATCTCAATGTTATATTTAATAAGGTTATTTCATATGCACCTTTTAAATATAAAATAAAATATGGAATGTTAAAGAAAGTATTAACTAAGAAAGACTGCAACAGCATATATTTTATTTGACCTATTGCATATAATAAACTTGAAATTATAGTGTAGTATGCATAACATATATAAAAAGGGAAAAGTATTATAATCAAGTTCATAACCGATTCAAGATTTTGAGCATTCATTATATATTTCATAAAATATTTGTATGTTGGTATTAAAGCTATCCATATCAAAACAAATATAGTTGTTAATAATACATAAGGTTTTAAGCTTCTATTATGCTTTTTTGATAAATCAGTTTTTATGAGAGTACCTATTTGATTTATTGGTATTAATAGCCAAGCCCAGTAAAAAGAATTAGCAATCCAATAATTTCCCTGTTCTCCTACAATGTTTATCATTCTCACAAGCACTATACTATAAATTAAGTTTCTATAAAAAGATTCAAGTCCAGATACTACATTTAGAGAAGTAATTTTTTTATTCCATAGAAAAGTTAATTTTGTTTTAGAGAAAATATTGTATCCGCATTTATTCAATAAAAATATAGCAATTATAACTGATATTAAATTAGATATTATATTATTATATGCTATACCATTAACGCCTAAGTTTAATGATATGCTATATTGAGAGACAAATAATATATCAAGTATAATTGTTAGAAACATTTTTATTGTTGTAATTGCAAATATTGATTTATAATTTTCTAAAGAAGTATGTGCTACAATTACTAAATGAAATAACACTATAGCAATATTAGCAAAAGATTCTAATTTTATATATGTTGTTGTTTGAGCATATAGATCTTCCTGCTGTTTCATTGCTGTAACAAGGTTTCCAGCGAATACATTTATAATTAAAGCCATTATAATATATATAAAAGTTATTATTATAATAGAGCTTCTTAATTTATTTATAAAAATTTCTTTATGATTATTAATATCATCATCTTTTATATTCCCGAGAAAGAAGAATAAAGGAGCTATTATTGCTTCTTCAAAGACTTCGTATATAATTCCAAGCCACATTTGCTGTGATGCTATATTTATACCGCTTGCATCAGGGTAGCTGTCTAATAAATATATTCTAAAAGTTGAATAAATAGAAGGTATTAAAGCTTGTATGATTAGAACTATAAACAATTTAAAATTAATTTTTCTAAGTAAATTCATAAATATTTAAGTCTCTGTACTCCAAAATGATACATATCATACATTGATATAAACATTTTATCAATAATTTTTCATATGTTAATGAATAAATATTAATTTTTGTATTAAAAATGGATAATAGAATTTGATTTTTGATATTTTTTTTACTATACTTGAATTAACATGCAGTATTTAACTTTCTATGAACCTGCTTATCTTCTAAGCAATCACAAGTCAATAGAAAATCATAAAACATCAATAATAAAAATAACCGCCATCATAAGGAGGAATGTTTATGGGAAAAATTTATAACCCAGAAAGTATTCGTAATGTAGCCCTATTAGGGCATGTTGGAAGTGGTAAAACTTCTTTAAATGAATCACTTCTTTTTAGAGCCAAGTGTATTGACAAGAAAGGAGAAGTGGCAAGAGGTACTACAGTAAGTGATTATACAGATGAAGAAATCAAGCAGAAAATGTCTATTCGTACTTCTATAAGCTTTATAGAGTGGAAAGACCATAAGATTAATTTGCTGGATATTCCGGGTTCGGGCGATTTTAGCGGCGATATTAACCCAGCTTTGAGAGTGGCAGAATCATGTATTGTTGTAATAGATGCTGAGTTTGGAATACAAATAGAAACAGAAAAACATTGGCAAATGGCTAATAATTTTAAAAGGCCTAGAATTGTCTTTATTAATAAAATTGATAAAGAGATGGTTGACCATAAGGCTTTATTAGAGAAGATAGAAAACAACTTTAAAGAGCCTCCTGTAGTGCCTATACAAATACCTATGGGTAATGGTAAAGATTTCAAGGGTATTATAGATGTTATTTATCATAAGGCTTTCTTTAGAGATGAACAGGGTAAGATAATAGAGGCAGAGATACCAGAAGAGTATTATGATGAATATAGGGCTACAAGAGATAGACTAAAAGAGCTTGTATGTGAAGTTGATGACAGCTTAACTGAAAAGTTCTTAGATGGCGGTAAGTTTACCGATGAAGAATATATAGAAGCTTTAACAAAATCTATTCTTCAATACAAGGTAGTACCTATTCTTTTCGGTACATCCATTAGAGATATAGGAATGGGTGCTGTACTTGATACAATAATAAGATATATGCCTTCACCTTCTTATATACCTGTTACAGACGGTACTGATCTTTTAACTAATGAGCCTGCTACAAGGTCTATATTAGGTGAAAACAATCCATTTGCAGCTTTTGTATTTAAAACTACAATAGACCAATATGCAGGACGTATTTCTTTCTTTAAGGTTCGTTCTGGAAGCATAAAAAGCGGCGATGAAATATATAATTCTAGAACAGGCAAAAAAGAAAAAGTTTCACACATATATATAGCAAGAGGAAAAAAACAAATAGAGGCAGATACTATTACTGCAGGAGATATTGGAGTATTAGCAAAACTTTCTGATTGTAGAACTGGAGATAGTATAAGCGTACCATCTGCACCATTTCAGTTTAGTCCAATTAAAATCCCTCAGCCAATATATTTTACAGCAATTAAAATACTTAAAAACGATGTAAAAGCATTGGAAGTATTAGATACTATTAGCCAAGAAGACTTAACATTCCACGTAGAGTTTGATAGCGAAACAAAAGAAACTATCATAAAAGCTATGGGAGATTTACAAGTAAAATTGGCATTAGATAGAGTTATTGCCCTCACAAAGGCAGAGATAGAGCAAAGTGTTCCAAGAGTTGCATATAGAGAAACAATAAGAAAACAATCCCAAGCACAATACAGACATAAAAAACAATCAGGCGGAAGCGGACAATTTGGAGAGGTTCATTTAGAAGTTTCACCGCTTCCACGTGACGGCGGTTATGAATTTGTAAATGATATATTTGGAGGTGCTATACCTAAGCAATATATACCCGGTGTAGAAAAGGGTATACAAGATGCTTTATCACAAGGGCCATTAGGAAGATACCCTATGGTAGATGTTAAGGTTAGAGTTTATGATGGTAAATACCATGATGTGGATTCTAATGAATTATCATTTAGAATAGCTGCATCTATGGCTGCGAAGGAGGCTTTTAAAAATGCTTCACCTGTATTGCTTGAACCTGTTATGAAGGTTACAGTTTATGTGCCTGAAGAGTTTACTGGTTCTATAATGAATGAGCTTACAGGTAAAAGAGGCAAAATTTTAGGAATGGAGGCTGCGTCAAACACTGTACAAATGATTAAGGCAGAAGTTCCGCTTTCAGAGATGCTTACTTATTCTATAGAAATGAAGGCTTCTACTTCTGGAAGAGGTACTTTTGAGATGGAACATTCTCATTATCAAGAGCTTACTGGTCCTTTGGCTGATAAGGTTATTGAAGAGCGTAAGGCTTTACTTGGTGGTGCTGAATAAAGTTAAAAAATGTATATAAATATAAGTTGATATTTTTTATATACTATAATATAATATTTTAATAATAAATTAGGAGATTATATGCTCAAGATTATTGACAAAATAAAAAAAGAACATGTATTTGAAGACTTAGAATCAAAAGATAAGGATTCTCTTTTCAGAGCTTTAAGTGAAAAAATAGCTTCTGTTTCTTCACTTTCTACTGATTCTATATTTGATGCTTTGAAAAAGAGAGAAGATGAGTACACAACTAATATTGGTAATGGCGTTGCAGTTCCTCATGGTAGAATTCAGGGTTATGGTAAAACTGACATATTTGTAGGTTTCCTAAAAAATGAGATAAACTATGACTCAGATTCTGATGAAAAGAGTCCTGTTAAACTCGTATTTGCTATACTTTCTGATCTTGAAAACCCTCAAGATTATCTTTTAAATCTTTCTCAGATATTCTTTTTAGTTAACCAAAAAGAAATATTAGACAAAATAATAGCTACTAAGAATTTTGAAGAGTTAGAAACTGTATTAGAATCTTTCAAAAAATTAGATGAAAAATTCGAAGCAGAAAAACAAATTAAATTCCTTATAGAACTTGAAAGAGCTGAAATACAAATTAAAGCTTATGAGCTCTATAGTTCTACTCACTCTCAGCAAAAATCAGATTTAGTTTTAGAAGAGTACAAAAAATATAAAGACACTATTTTAAGCAAAATTGATGTTGCTGTATTAGAAAACTATAAGAGAATTAAAGAAAATAAAGGTGAAGCTCTTGCTAAAATTGAAAATTATAAATGCAGTGCTTGTAATGTAGCTATACCTAAAATGACTGTTAATGAAGTTAGAAGACAGAATCAGATTATTATGTGCTTCCACTGCGGAAGAATATTATTCACTACTGACTAATTAATGAAAAATAATATTTTTAAAAGAATAGCTAAGGTATTTTTAATAACTTCTTTAGCTATTCTTTATATATCTTGTTCCACAAATAAACCTAGCTCTAACATTAAAGAGTTTTTTAATTATCCTAATCCTTTTAATAGTAAAGAAGAAGCATATACTACTTTTAAAGTTTCTATTGGTACTGGAGAGATAATAGAAGCTAAGCTTTATATTTATTCTCAAGAGGGTAATTTAGTAGATGAAAAAACTATGACTATATCTACCGACAAAAAAGAAGCTACAGCAATATGGTCTGCTATAGACAAAAACGGTAATTATTTGCCTGCTTCAATATACACTTCAAAAGTTATTTTAAAAGACAATCAAGACTCCACATTTGTTAGCGAGTTCAAAACTTCTGTAATATAGTTGTTGATTTACATACTAAGAAATTTTAGTTCATCAAAAAACATATTTTAGTTTTTTATTTGCAGGGCTTTGCCCCGCACCCCAGTTCTTTTACGACCGTAGGAAGTGCCTTCGGTATTGGTATAAAAGAACCTTATATCCTTCGGATACGCTTCGCGAAGAACTGCATTTTTGGCTAAAATATATAATAAATATTATTAGTATTATTCTTTTACTTGCACTTTCGCGAAGCGTGCCCGGAGGGCAAAAACTTTGACGAAGTCCGCACCGCGACCGAAGGAAGTGCCTGCGACCGTAGGAAGTACCTTTAGGTATGGGTGCGAAGGCGGGAAAAAGTTGAATAAAAAACTTATTTCTGATAAACTGAAAAAAATTTCTATATACAGCAAATATAACATTAATCGCAGTCGGTATGCAAAATTAATTGCCCGCATTTCAAGCATTCAAACAAATATCCTTGAAACCTTCCTCCTATTTCTAAATCTTCAATATATTCTCTTACAGAATCTTCATCATTATCAGAGGATATAATTATTTTATCTAATAAATTTTTTTCTTTTAATTCTTTATAGCCTACATAAGAAATAAATTTACAAAAATCATCACAATGATTTGGATAATATGGCTCTTGCCAAGCTGAATATTGAGGAGTTCTTTTTGTGAGTTCCTCAATTTTTTCATCTATGTTTTCTATAATATTATCACTGTCAAAAGGTATATCAATAAAGTCACAATCAAATTTTTTAGCTGCTTTTCCATTTGCTATACATTCAGGGCATAACGGTTTTATATTGTCTTCACAATATGGAATAGTATAATAAACCAAATCTGTTTCCTTTTCGCAGCATTTGCATAATACTTTATTATCTTTTTTTTCAAAAAAATTTTGAACAATATTATCATCGACATATTTAAATTTAGGTATCTCGTTAGACATTTTATTTATACTCCTTTATCATTTATTACTTTTAATTAAACCTAAACAACTACATCTTGTCAAAAATGAATTTTTAGAATTGAAATATTTGCAGGGCTTTGACCTTAACGAAGTACACACCGTGCAGCATCTAAGTTCTTTTACCAAGTATGTACCTTCAGTAATTGTGTATATACATCAAATATCACGTTAATCAAAGTCAGTATGCAAAATTAATTGCCCGCATTTTAAGCATCCAAATAAATATCCTTGGAAATTTCCTTCCGCCTCTAAATCTTCAATATTTTTTCTTACAAAATCTTCATCATTATAAGAGGATATGATTATTTTATCTAATAAATTTCTTTCTTTTAATTCTTTATATCCAATATAAGAAATAAATTTACAAAAATCATCGCAATGATTTGGATAATATGGCTTTTGCCAAGCTGAATATTGAGGAGTTCTTTTTGTGAGTTCCTCTATTTTTTCATCTCTATTTTCTATAATATTATCACTGTCAAAAGGTTCGTCAATAAAATCACAATCAAATTTTTCAGCTGCTTTTCCATTTGCTATGCATTCAGGGCATAGTGGTTCTATATCATCTTCGCAATATGGAATACTACAATAAACTAAATTTGTTTCCTTTTTACAGCATTTGCATAATACTTTTTTCCTTTTCTTTATAAAAAATTTTTTAACAATATTATCATCAACATATTTAAATTTAGGCATGTCGTTAGGCATTTTACACTCCTTTATTGCTTTTTATTATTTCTATGCTGTAAAATTTTTTTCTTTTGATTTTTTCAATAAAGCAGTCATATAACTTATAATACTTGTGTCATTTATATTATCAGTTAATTTTTTTATTCTTCTTTATTTTTATATATAATTAAATTTCCCATAAGTAATATCTTTGTGAAGTTTAATAGCCTCAGAATCTGTGAGATGTGCTACATAGTCTTTTACTAATTCTTCATCACTGTTATAAGGAATATCTGCCTTTTTAAATAATTTATCTTCTTCCACAATCTCTAAATGTTTTAATAAATATTCAAATATAGTAGATATTATTCTGTTTACTCTCTCAACATCTTCCAATATTTCTTTGCTCTCATAAACCTTTTTAAACATAAAAGCCCTTAAATCATTAATAGCTTTTAATACTTCTTTATCTATATCTATCTCCATTTTCTCCATACTAGCATTAATAACACCCATTATCATAGTATCAGCTCTTTCGCCGTAACTTTTTCCAAGAACATTTATTATATCTTTTGGTATATCATGATAATTTAAAAGACCGTATCTTATAGCATCATCGACATCATGATTAGCATAGGCTATAGTGTCAGCAATTCTCACAATCATACCCTCATTAGTAGAAGGTCCTGATGAGTCTGTAAGTAGTTTTCCTGTTTTCCCTTTAGTGTGTTTTAATATTCCATCTCTCACTTCAAATGTGAGGTTAAGCCCTTTGCCTTTTTCTAAATGTTCTACCACTCTTAAAGATTGCACAGAATGGTGAAAGCCTTTGAAATATTTTGATATAGCTTTCTCTCCTGCATGTCCAAATGGTGAATGCCCCAAATCATGCCCTAATGCTATAGCCTCTGTTAAATCTTCATTAAGCCTTAATGCTCTCGCTATGCTTCTTGCTATTTGCATTACTTCTAATGTATGTGTGAGTCTTGTTCTAAAATCTCCCACAGAAAGCATTATTACTTGTGCTTTGTCTTTTAATCTTCTAAAATATTCGCTATGTATGATCCTGTCTCTGTCTTGCATATAAAGAGTTCTTATATCATCTTCTTCTCTTGGGTGTTGGCATCCTTTGCTATTTGAAGAAAATGATGCTGCAGGAGACAAAAAACTTTTTTCTCTTGTTTCTATATCTAATCTTATTGTTCTCAAAATAATATCCTTTTTACATATTATGTTAATATTACATTATAATAAAAAAAATACAATTATATAAAATAATTGATATGTTATGAGCTAATTCTTTTGCTACCAAAGGAAGTGTCCTTTCGGCGTGACCCAAAGAATCAAAAGAACTACATTTTGACTAAATATATAATCAATATTATTATTCTTTTGTTTGCACTTTTTGCAACTTTTTGCGGTGGGAAAAAGTTGAATAAAAAACTAATTTCTGATAAATTTTAAAATTTTTACTATATACCTAAACAACTATATTTTGTCAAAAATGAATTTTTAAAATTGAGTATTTGCAGGGCTTTGCCCCCTGCGAAGCGTGCCCGTAGGGTAGCCCCCCACTTCTTTTGGCGACCGTAGGAAGTACCTGAGGGTATGACCCAAAGAAGCAAAAGGACTGCATTTTTTAATCCACAAAAAACTATTGTATTATATATATTCCCATTATATAAAATTAAAATACTTCATTTTTCATGAAGCATACATGTATGCAAAAAATTGATAACATCTCTATAAAAAGACAACCATATAAAATATTTGACATAATACATATATATATTATAATTTTAGCTATGAGTAAATATATTGTTATACATAAGATAATTAATGCTTCTATATTTATGCTTTTTCCTATAGCAGCATTTATAATAATGGCACATAAGAATCTTACTTCTGGATTTAATTTAGTAATGCTAATTTTATTAAATGTTATAGAGATAGGTATTTTTATTTCTTTTATAGCTGTATCTGCAAGATGCGATTGGGGTACTAGAAAACAGCATGCATTAGTAAAGGCTTTAATTTCTTTATCCATATATGTTTTAATAATATTATTTACATTAATGATCATTATTTTCTAATTGTTGGAAAGTTTTATAATGCAGTTATTTCTTCTTTATATATATTTTATTTTTGGATATATTGCTTATCCTTTTATTTTTATAGCTTTTTCTATTATGATGTTTTTTAATAAACCTATAAGAAAAGGTGCTTTATCGAGATTAGGTTTTATTTACCCTAAAGAAAATAAAAAGAATGCTGTGTGGATTCATGCTGTGAGTGTGGGGGAGATAGTTGCTGTTAGAGAGATGGTGTTTACTTTAATTGAGAGGGGATATACTGTTTATTTATCTACAACTACTGTCGGAGGATATGATATTGCTAAAAAAAATTATGGCGACAAAGTAGAGCTTTTTTATTTAACTTTAGATTATCCTCATATGATTAACAAGCTTATAAATTTAATATCTCCAGAATATGTGATGATAGCTGAAATTGAGATATGGCCTACTATGATATATATGCTTCATAAGAGGCTCATACCTATATTTTTAATCAATGGAAGAATTGGCAAAAAAGAGCTTAAAGGATATAAAAACTTTCAATTTTTCTTTAAGCCTTATTTTAATATGTATGCCAAAATACTTGCACAAAGCAATATTGATATGCAAAACATGATTACTATAGGTATGCCTAAAAAATTAATATCTGTTACTGGTAATTTAAAATATGATATTAATTATAGTGTAGATGAAAAAAAGATAGACAGTTTAGAGAGTATGATACCTGTAAATAAATTTGTAATAGTTGCAGGAAGTACGCATAGTAATGAAGAAGAAATTATATTAAGAGCTATAGATAAAATAGGTATAAAAGATAATGTATATATTGTAATAGTGCCAAGAAACATAGAGAGAGGAGAAGATATTAAAAACACAGCTTCAAAGTTAGGATATAATTTACCTCTTTATACTGATTATGATAGAAGTTCTGAAGACGGTATTATTATAAACACAATAGGGGAACTTCTTAATTGGTATAAACTTTCTGACCTTGTTATAATGGGAGGCACTTTTATTGGTAATATGGGCGGGCATAATATACTTGAAGCTATTTATTTTAAAAAGGCTGTGATAGTTGGAAGGTATATGTATAACTTTATAGAGATTTACGAATATATGAAAGAGAGTGTTTTTAATTGTAAAGATAAAGAAAATCTTCCAGAAGTTATAAAACTTGCATACGAAAATAAAGAGCTTAGAGAAAAATTAGCAAATAATGCCTATGAACTTCTAATACAAAATAACGGTGCTAGTAAAAAAACTATGGAGTTTATAGATAAATATAACGGCATAGTTTATTAATTTGTTTTTACTTTCCTATAATATAATAAAGCTACAAATGCACATATTACAGCACTAGCAGTTAAAAATATATATGCTATCTCTATAGAATACATTTCCACTATTTTACCTGTTATGATAGGGTAAATAAATATTCCTATTGAATAAGCCGTTTGATAAAAACCCATAGCAGAAGATTTTTTATCTCTATCTACTTCTATAAGTGCCTCGCTTGTAAGATATGATGCGAGCATTCCTATTGATAATCCTGAGAGTATTTGAGAAGCTACTATTACAAATATATTTTTTGTGAGTATTACAGATACACAATATAAACCTAAAAGTACAAAAGAAGATGGAACATAAAATTTAGAGCCTCTTTTGCTTGCAAATGAAGTGCT
Organism: Brachyspira sp. SAP_772; assembly: GCF_009755885.1. Lineage (NCBI taxonomy): Bacteria > Pseudomonadati > Spirochaetota > Spirochaetia > Brachyspirales > Brachyspiraceae > Brachyspira > Brachyspira sp. SAP_772. The sequence continues at coordinate 754,848 of NZ_VYIX01000002.1, forward strand.
TGCTATATATGCACTCACTATTGCAAAAAACATGTTAAGCAGTGATGCTATTCCAACAAGGTATGATGCACCTCCCAGTTCTTTTATTCTGTTTAGAGTAAATGACACAGATGCAGCCATATGTATGCCTTGCTCTATTATGCTTAACACTGAGAAAAATAATAATCTCTTGTTTTTTATAACTAATATTAAATCTTTTATATTGCTTTTTTTCTCTCTTTTATCTTCTTTTAAGAATAGTGCCAATATAGTTGCAGCAAAACCAGCGAAAGCTGCAGCAATAAGCATAAGGTTCATTCCAAACTTTTGATAAAATATAGTGGCAAACAAAAATCCTAAAAACATTCCTATAACATTAGCAACCAAACATTTACTAGCAGCCATATGTTCTTTGCTTCTGTCAAAATAAGAATAATACAAAACCATATACATAAGCCAAGTAGAAGCAGCAACGCCTGTTAATATATTACCAATCAAAAAACCATTAGCACTAGGATAAACTATTTTTATAATACAAGAAATAGCAGATAGTAATGAACCGAGTACTATAAAAATTTTATACTTGCCAAAATAATCACTTATTATACCGAAAGGAAATCTAAGTATCATCTGTGAAGCACCATAAAGCCCAAGTATTATACCTACTATAGATGGTGTTACATTTAGAGCATATAAATATGGTACTTGAAAAGGTATGTAAGTATATAAAGAAAACCAGTATAGTATCATTATTATAAAAAGAGTATTAGGCATTTTTGAAAATCCTTTTTATATGCTGCTTAAGTTTCTTAATGCTAAGCTAATTAAATCTTCTGTTGTTTTATTTTCTTTGTTTTCTATGTTTGACAATGCTTTTACAGCTTCATTATTTGAAAAGCCTAATGATATAAGAGCTTTTATTACATCGCTTTCATTTTCATTATATGATATTTTAGAAGAAGAAATATTTATGTCTATCTTTTCTATTTTATCTCTAATTTCAAACAAAAGTTTTTCAGCCTTTTTTACACCCATTCCCTGAACTTTTTTAAGCATATTAATATCTTTATTAAATAGTATATGCATTATTTCATCTATTGAATATGTAGAGAGAACTTCCATTGCAAGTTTTGCCCCAACACCAGAGGCAGACATTAAAGTATTAAACATCTTTTTCTCTTCTCTTGTTTTAAAACCATAAAGCGTCATAGAATCTTCTTTATGTATTAATTGAGTGTATAGCCTTATATTATCATCATTATTAACGTTTAGTTTTTTTGATACTATAATCTCATAAGCCACCCCATTAGAACATAAAAGAGCAATGATTCCCTCTGATATCGTGCAAACTTTACCTTCTATAAAAGCAAACATATTATTATAAACTAGGCTCGTATTCTAATTCTTTAATTACTTCAAGCATTTTATCTGTAGTAACTTTGCTTTCATCATATTCTACTTCAGCACAAGCATTTTCTAAACTCACATTAACTTTGTTTATACCGTCTAAAGCAGTAAGCTCTTCAGTAACAGCCTTAACGCAATTTTGACAGCCCATTCCTTTAATTTTAATAGTAATATTTTTCATTTAAGTCTCCTTAATAAAAATGTTTTAGTATTATAACAAATATTATATACTAATTGGGAGTATTTTTCAATAATGAATATTCTATAAAAAGGCATTAAATTATTTAAAATATTTTAAGGCTTATATATTGAAACAAATGCATTTTGTCATAAATTTTTTTCTTCAACTTTTCCCGCCTTCGCACCCATACCTAAAGGTACTTCCTACGGTCGCCCTGAAGGACTCCTTTCGGCCGTAAAAGAACTGGGATGAAAGCCCTGCAAATATTTTAAATTTAAAAAATTTATTTTTGACAAAATGTAGTTGTTTAGGTATATACTTAAATATGCATATCTATAGAAAGAGAAGCAAAGAAATTATCAAAATATATATGACTTAAATTAAACTGAGAATATCCATAAAATCAAGCTGCATATTATCATTATAAATCCTGAAATACCTGTAATTATTCTAACTCCCATTTCTCCAAACATCTCATATATACAAACCTTAAAATTTTTACCATTTGGATTTAAAAGCCACTTCCAATTAAAAATTGCAGCTAAAACAAATAATAGTCCTGCTAATATTAGAAATAAATAAGGAAATTTTTTTATATAAGGCTCTACGGACTCCATAAATTTTATATATAAATCGCTTATAGGATTATTCATAATTAATGAAACCAATCATTATCAATAATGTAAAAAATTAATTATTTAATTTATCAATAGAATCCAATAATATATTAGCAAGATATTTGAAGCCCGAATCCTATATATAAATCATTCAAAGTAGGGTAGTCTCCTATAACATTTTTGTCTAAACTTGTAGGACTACTCTCAAAGTTAGTAATAAATAAGGTTCACCTGTTGCAACATTTTGCAATCTTGATAAAAGCATAATTTTGACAAAACGTAAAATTTTTGGTATATAATTACTATAATAGGATTAAATTTTACTAATACCCACAGCGAATTTCGGGAGCGTGAGCATATAGATAAATGATATACCTATGCTTATTAAATTAAAAAACGAATAAGGCATATATTCTAAAGTGTGTACTCCAAGTATGGTAGTCATATAAACACCCGTGATTGTCCATGGAAGTAAAACCTCTGTAAGTGTTCCACCTTCTTCCATAGTTCTTGAGAGTACACCTCTATTTATATTATATTTATCGTATACTGTTTGAAGCACATTTCCCAAAGTTAAGAAAGTAAATTGTAAACTGCTTAATGCTGAGTTTATAGTGAATGTTGTAAGCCATGTGATAAATATTACACTTCTTCTTCCTCTGGTTATTTTTATTAATAATGTTATTAAAGTTTGAAAAGTACCCAAAAGTTCAAGCATAGCTCCGTAGGTTAGTGCTAATATTAAAAACAATACACTAGGCATAGTGCTAATCATACCGCCTCTGTTTAATAAACTATGAAGGTTTTGAGGCACACTTTCAGGATTAACTGTAGGAGACATTGATATATTAAACCCTGTTACAAATGATTTCATAGCATTAATAAAACCAAAGTTTTGAATAAAAGAGCCTAATATTATTGCAAGCAAACTTCCTATAAACATTGTTATTACAGGATTAACACCTTTTACACTTGCAGCAAGTACAAATATTGGAGGAATAAGCAGTAATATATTGAAATTATAAATATTTTCTAATGAAGTTAATATTTCGCTAGCTTCTTTTAGGTTTAGAATATCAGAATTAATTGGAGCTGCATTAAAACCCAACACTGTAAAAACTACAGCAGCAAGTATTGCAGAAGGAATAGTGTTTACAAGCATAGTTTTTATGTGATTTTGTAAAGTGGTTCCCGCTCCAAGAGCAGCCAAAACAGTAGTGTCAGATATAGGAGAGTTTTTATCGCCAAGATATGCCCCGCTTATAACAGCACCAGCAACCAATGGAAGAGGTGTATTTGTAGCCTGAGCGATACCAATGAATGCAACTCCTGCAGTAGAAGCAGAACCCCAAGAAGTACCAGTAAATATAGAAAGAAATGATGTTACAATAAAAGCCATTACAGGTATAAAAGAAGGGTGAATAAATTTTATGCCGTAATATATTAACATAGGCACTGTTCCAGAATATACCCAAGAGCCTACTACTATACCTATTAATATAAATATTAAAACACCAAGCCAAGTATCAACAATTTTTTTTATGAAGGCATTTTCCATGTCTTTCCATTTATATCCTGCAAAATATGCTGTTATGCATGCTATTAATGTTCCTATTGTAAGCAAAAACTCTATTGGAACTCCATATTTTACAGTAAATATTAAAACAGTGATAAGTATAAAAATAAGAGGAAATAGTTTGAAGAATGTATTTATTTTTTTTGTATGCATAAATGGCTCCATAATTAAATATGTTCTTTAAGTATTTTAAATATTGTAATAATTGATATTACAACAATATATAACATATTTTCATTATGATGTCAATATTTATAGTAAAATTTTTTATTATAGGAATATGTATATAAAAAATAGCTTTTATGTTTTTTATATATTGATTGTTATTTTTATATCATCTATACAACCTTTATTCTCGTACATTGTATCAAATATTATTTCTTTTAAATAATAATCTCCGCATATTGCATCACATTTAGGACAACCAAAAGAAATATATTTTTCATTTCTTGTGTTACTGTATCTTTCTTTGATATCACCAAATATAAGATTATTTTTCTTGATGAATTCTTTTACTTTTGATATTACTTCATTATTAAATATCAAATTATTATTAAATTTTTTTTCATCTGGCATAACATAATATATATTATATTTTTCATTACATTTCCAGCATTCAACTTCAATAAACCTTATTACTATTTCTTTTTGCATTTTCTTTTCCTTAATAATAAATATAATAAATATAATTAATAGTTTATCAATTTATAAAAAATTGCAATGAATTATAGTTGGTTTTTATGTTAAAATTTTATTATTTAATAATTATAATGTCTAAATCTTTAAAAATATTATCGCTTGAAAAAATAAGGCTTTAATTATAATATATATACATATTAAAAAATATTTTTTAGGTTTATGAGTTTTATGAAGAGATTATATAAATTATTTTTAGCAATGTTTTTAATGATATTTTTTATATCATGTGCAACTACTTCAAAGAGTACACAAAGCGGAGTTCTTATAGGAGAAGATACTGGTGAGATAGGAGTTGTTAATAATTGGAAGAACCCAGATTTTAAAGGCGGCAAAACTACAAAGATAGTAGCCGAAGGTTTTGCTTCTTCAGATAATAGAGGCGAGGCTAATGCTATAGAGAGGGCTTTAGAAAGTGCTAAGAGAAATGCAGTTGAACAGGCTGTTGGTTCTATAGTTAATGGTACTACTTTAGTTGAAAACAATAAACTCATAAGCTCTAAAATATATGATAACACTACTGGATATATTTCTTCTTATAAGGTGCTTTCTATTACAAAAAGTTCATCTGTATGGTATGCAAAAATTGAGGCGGTTGTTGGAGTTGATATGCTTCAGGACAATTTGCAGGCTATGGGTATATTGTTAGACAGAAAAAATATGCCTTTAATAGTTGTGCTTGTTACTGATGATAATGGCGAATTAAGCGATGCATTTAATGTGGAACTTGAAAAAAATATGAGCGATAAGGGTTTTAAATTTGTAAGTGCTAGTTCTTTAAGAAATGTTGTAAGAAGTGAAAATATTAGCTATTCTGATAATTCATCTTCTACTGTAAAAAAAATAGCAGATGCAACAGGAGCTCAAATTGCTATACTTGGCAAGGCTGATGCTGCATATTTTACCACTATACAGGGAACTGCTTTAAAAAGTTATAGAAGCGATGTTGCTATTACTGCTGTGAATGTATCTGATTATAGTACTATAGCTCGTGCTACTCATCAGGCTGGAGGTGTAGGCGGAAGCGAAAAAGATGCTCATTCTATTGCTTTGGTGAAATCAGCTGATTCTATTTCTGAAGATTTTATTAATCAGATAGTTACTAAATGGCAGAGTGAAGTTCAAAATGGCACTGAATATACTATATATGTAAGCGGGCTTGATTTTAATGATTCTATAGGTTTTGAGGAAGCTCTTAAGAAAAATATAGAAAATCTTAAAAGCGTTTATAACAGAGGAATAAGCGGAGATTCATCAAGATACGTTGTGCAGTATGTTGGAAGCAGCAGAGATTTAGCTGTTGATATTAATGCTAAGGCGAAAAATATGGGCTATCAAATAATTATAAACAGTTTTGATGACAAGACTATTAATTTAAAAGCCAACAAAAGATAAAAATAAAGAAATAATCATAATAAAAAAATAATTGGTGCTATTAAAAATGAAAGAGAAATTAGTTGTTCATACATGCTGTGCTGTTTGTATGTGTTATCCTAGAACTTTACTTGAAGATTATGACACTATTTTTTATTTTTATAATCCTAATATTTATCCTATAGAAGAGTATAACAGACGTAGAGATGAGTTTATAAAGTTTACTAAGGATAATAATATAGACATACATATAGAAGAAAATGAAGCGTATGTAAAAGATTGGTATAATGATATAAAGGGTTTTGAGAATGAACCTGAAAAGGGGGCTAGGTGCAATATTTGTTTTAAGCATAGAATAGCTAAGGCTTTTGAATATGCTCATACTATTAATGCAAAATATGTTACTACCGTTATGAGTGTAAGTCCGCATAAAAACAGCAAGGCTATAGAGATGATAGGAAACAGTATTGCTTCTAAATATGATAATATAGAATATTTGCATATAGATTTCAAGAAAAAAGACGGCTTTAAAAAGACTAATATAATAGCTAATGAGGCAGGGCTTTATAGACAGCACTACTGCGGATGCGAGTTTAGCATAAGGAATTAAAATTTATTAATATATTTTTTTTATTTTATTCAACTTTTTCCCGCCTTACACGGTGTGGACTTCGTCAAAGTTTTTGCCCTTCAGGACGCTTCGCAGGGAGCTAGTCCCCACAAAAATTAAAAATTTCACTATAAATTATAATTTTACTAATATGTTGTTTTTATTCTCTTCTGATATCTCTGAATGTGATATATTATAAACTATTCTCTTTTTTATTTTGTCTATATATATTATATCATCAATTTTATAGTAGGATATGATGTTTAATATTTCATTTGTAATATCAACTATATATTCATTAGACCTCTTTGAGCATAATCTAGTATATATTGTTAGTATATAATTTGAAAAATATTTTATTAATTTTTTATCGTTTATTAGTATGGCGTTTTTTAAGTGCGATAAATATATTTTTAATGCTTCTATATTATCTTCTTTTATATGCTTATTCAAAAACTCTGAAAACAATTTTATATATTCCAATGATTTATTTTTTAATATTTGGCATATTTCTTCTTGATTTATTATATGCGTTGTATATTTTAATTTTAATATAATATTTCCTTCTTTTTTATTTTCAAATACCAAATTATCTTTTATAGTGTTTATGGGGTTATTTAATTTTAATCTTATATTTTCAATGTATTTTATATTATTATTTTTGCTGCTTGTATTATTTTTTTTAGTGTCAACTATAAATAAATATTCTACATTTTTAGTTTTATTTATTACAGAGCGTTTTGCCCCTCTATATTTTGTATACTCTGATGTTACTATTTTTAATTTTCCTTTGCTTTCTAATATTGAAATTAAATCATCATAGTCTATTATACCGTCCGTAGAATAACTCAATACTATATGACTTGCATTTATATTATCTATTAAGTTTTTAAATGCATCTTTTGCTGTTTTTTTATAGCAGTAATCTGATTTTGTTTTAACCCAATCTTTTCTTATACCGCCTTTATCTGTTTTTTTGCCGTTTATATATATTTCTCTATTTATTGTAGGTTTATCCCATAATGCTATTGTGTTTAATAAATGATAATTGCTTCCATATTGATGCTGATTATAAGGAGGATCTAAATACACCAAATCAAAATGCTTATCTTTATTTTTTAATACATATTCATTTGCATCAAGCATGCTTACTTCGCCGTTTATTCCATCGTATAGAGAAAGCTCTTTCAATGATATTGGTGAAAGTATTCTTTTTAAAGCGTCTTTGTTTCTTCCCCCAAAACCAGAGTGAAAAGCTTTAAATACGCCAGATGTGTTTGTATGTGTTGCCCCTTCATATATTATAGAAGCTAATAAATAATAATATTCTTTTTTATTTATTGCTTTATTTTTGTAAAGTTCTTCTATGTTGTGTCTTATTATGTCTATTCTTGTGGCATTATATTGAGTGTAGAATAATCTTTCATTTTTTAAATCTGGATTGTTATCATCTAACGGAGCATAATATTTTGAAATGTATCTGTCTTTATCATCAATAGTTTTGATGTTGTTTATTATATTAATAGTGTTTTCTACACCTCCAGTATGCTTAAACATATTATTTACATCTTTTTGGTTTATGCATATATGTGCGTAGTTTAATATATATGAATAATACTCCCAATCATTTGAATATACTTTTAAATTAAGAGTTTTTAAAAGTCTTGACACACTTCCGCTTCCAGCAAATAAATCTAATGCCGTTTTTATATTTTTATCTTCTTCTAAAATATTTAGAAAGGCATTTTCTATAAAAGGCAGAAGTCTTCTTTTATTACCGATATAGGCTATCAGGTTATTTTTGAGGTAGTTATCTTTAGTTATCATAATTATATTAACATAATCATATTAACATAATATAGATAAATAATCAATAACTATTTTTGCAGTTTTATTTTGTTGATATATAATAAATATGAATAAGATGTTAGAATATAATTATTAAAACTTATATACTTAATTTTGGCAAGATTATATTTATAATATTTAGGAGAATTTTTTATGACAAAAGAAAAGTTTGGAGAAAACGTGTTTTTATATACATTAGAAAACAGTAATGGATTAAAATTAAAGTTAGCAGATGTTGGAGCTTCTATAACAGGTATATTTTTTAAGAACAAAAAAGGAGATAATATTGAAGTAGCTTTTGGTTCTGACGATGTTAGCTTTTATAGTGCTAAAGCAAAAAATGGTCATATGGGGGCTACTGTTGGAAGGGTTGCTGGTAAAACTTTGAACGCTGCTTTTAAAATAGGAGATAAAGAATATAAACTAAATCCAAACAAAGCACCTCATCATACGCATGGAGGAGTAGATGGTCTTTCTTATGTATTTTTTACTTCAAAAGAAATAGCTGATAACAAAATAGAGTTTCATTATTTATCAAAAGACGGTGAAGAAGGTTATCCGGGTAATTTAGATTTAACTGTTACATATACGCTTACAGAAGATAATGAAGTTATAATAGATTATAAAGCAACCACTGATAAACAAACTCCAGTAAACATAATGAACCATTCTTATTTTAATTTGAATGGAAAAGGTAAAATTAATAATCATAAAATATCAATAGATTCTAATTATTATTTGCCGGAAAATGAAAACGGAGACAGTTCTGGAGAAATTATTAAAGTTGATAATACTCCTTATGACTTTAGAAATATGAAAGAGATTGACACTATAATAAAATCCAAAGGCGGATGCGATAACTGTTTTGTATTTGATGATAATGACATAAAAAAATCTAGAGTAAAAGTTGTTTCAGAAGAGAGTTTAATATCTTTAGAAGTATTTACAGATATGCCTTCTGTTTTGTTTTACACTGCTAATTCTTTGAACAATTTACAAGTGAGAGGGCAAGTATTAAATAAACATGAGGCTTTTTGTTTGGAGACACAATATTTTACTTTATCACTAAATTATAATCATTTTCCAAGTATAATACTTTATCCAGACAGGGAGTTTAAGCATAGAACTATTTATAAGTTTACTGCTTTGTAATGTATTTGTTTAAAAATTAAATTGATAAGTATTTATAGTATTTTTAATTTTATTGTTTATATATATGAGTTTTTTATTCAACTTTTCCCGCATCTACGCGGTGCGGACTTCGTCAAAGTTTTTACCCTACGGGTACGCTTCGCGAAAAGTGCAAGTATTTAAGTTCTTTATTTATGTTTAGTGAAAGTGCAAATATTTCAGTTTTATATGAAATATGTAAAATTATTTTTTATTCTCTGTTAAAAATAATAGTGAATATTCCTATTATGCTCCCTGTTATTAATGATATTATTAAAACAGGAAGTATTAAAAATTTTATATCTGGTAAATTAAAAAGATATTGTGAGAGTATCGCTTGTGATAAATTGCTTACTAATGCTCCAACAATACTTACACCCAAAAGAGAAAAAATATTTTTAAAGTTTCTCATAGCTTTCATTACTATAACCGACATAATCCCACCAGTTATTCCAAGATAAAATGGAGGGGTGAGAATATAGGCAAACACTATAGCAACAGATATGTTTTTTATAGCTATCATAAGAAGAAGCTCTTTTAAATTAAATGAATCTAAAACCATTAATATAATAATAAAAGAAAAACCTATCCTAAAATATGGTATAGGCCTCGGAAACATATTCTCTATTGCTGCAATAAACGAAGATAAAAAAGCAAAAAATATTATATCATAAACTCTTCTTTTTCCAGTATGTGTTTTAATCTCTTCAAAAAGTGTCATATATTAAAAAACCTTTATTTATTGTATAATATTATTGTACAACAGAATCTATTGTTATATCATTTTCAGTATTTTTTTCAAATCTTATTAACACTCCATTGGGCATGCATATTATAGGAGCATTTTTTAATTCGCCTGCTTTTATGCAAAGCTTATCTCGGCATGGAGAATGTTCAAATTTTACTTTTTTGTCTTTTATAATAATTGTAGTCTCTCCAATAAGCCCTTCTGCTTTTATTTCTCTGTCAGTGTTTAAATCATATCTTAAAGATTTTGAAGGAGTATCTATGATAATTTTACTTCCTTTGTTTTCTATTAGGTTTTTTGCATAATAAAAAATAGATATTACTATAATTAAAATAATAATAATATCTCCAAACCTAATATTTTTTATTATTGATTTGTCCATATTTTTTCTACTTCTATATCAAAAAATGAAGGCTCTATATATGATAATTTAGCATAATCTGGAATATTTGCTTCTATTGACATATTTGAATATATACCTTCATTTGTAATGTTTATTAAATTTAATGAAAGTGATATATCCTCTTTTTTTAAGTTTTCTATTAAGTTTTTATTCATTTCTAATACAATTTTTTTCACAATTAAAGGTTCGCTGTATTTTATATTGAATCTGCTATTTAAATTATTTATATTCAATTCTATATTTTCAAAAGTTACTATTTCTATATCTTTATTAAAAATTATACTAGCATCTACTCTAGCAGTATCAGATTTCACATTTGGCGGTATGTTTAAACTAAGTTTAGTATTATAATCCAAATATTTATTATCAAGGTCTATGGTTCTGGTATATAATCTATCAATTTGAGATATTAAAGTTTTAGGTCCTGATATTATAGTATTTGAAGGGTTAATGATTATATTTTCAATCTCAAGACCCAATGATGCTTTTCCTACAGTTTGTACTTCTATAGGAACAGTTTTGTATGCTAATTGATCTAACACTACAGGTATTTTGTTTGGAGTTATATTTATATTAAGTGATGAATAATCAGCATCATTTTCTAAATATACTCTATACATATTGCTTCCAATTTGTGCATTAGTTAAATCTATATAAGCAGAAAAATCTCTCGGAAGTTCATATATATTATCTTTAAATCCCTTTACACTAACAGTTATAGTTTCTTTGATGTTATTTGCAATTAATAGTTTTGCGGGAAGATTTTTTATATTTAGTTTTGTAGTATATTCTTTGTTATATTCCTGCTGATATCTTACATACAAAAAAAGCATAAAAGACATTACTAAACATAAAGCTTTAATCCAAAATCTATTTGTTATATAGGATAACAATTTTTTATGTTTAAATCTTTTTATTATAATATCTTTCATATTAATCTACTTTTACCTCTAAAAGCTCTCCAAGCCTTTTATATAATTCGTCCCTACTTAAATTATATTCTAATATTCCGCCATGAACAATAGAAACGCATTGAGTCTCTTCTGAGACTACCACTACAACAGCATCAGTTTGCTCAGATATACCAAGTGCAGCTCTGTGTCTAGTACCTAGTCTTCTATTTTTTATTTGCGGTTCTGTTTCTGTGAGGGGTAAATATGCACTTGCAGCCGCTATTCTATTTTCCATTATAATTGCAGCACCATCATGTATGGGGTTATTTTTAAAAAATATAGATTCTAATAATTCTATGGATATATCAGCGTTAATCTTTACTGCCTTGTCTACAAGAGAGTGTAAAGATATATTTCTTTGAAACACTATTAAAGCACCATAACCTTTGTAGGATAAATTAAAAGTTGCACTCATGATTTTTTGTATTTGATCTTCGTTGTATCCGAAAGATTTTTTAAATAACGCTCTTCCGCCTAATATTCTTAGACCATGTTTAATTTCTGCCTGAAACAGCACCACTATTGCAATAAGACCTACTTGGAAAAACTTATCAAATAACCATGATAGGGTAGTGAGTCCGAAGATTTTAGCTATTAATGTGATAAAGAAAAGTATTATAAAACCTAGGGCTATGCTATATGCTCTAGTATTATACATAAGCATGTAGAAAATGTAGAATAATATCGCTACTAAAATTATATCAAGACTATAAAAAAGATAACGCCAATTTGAAGTTGATATAAAATTATTGATATTATACAGCATATGATTATTATATCATATATATGTATATTTGCAAATAATAAAAAATATTATAATATTAAAACTGAGGTATTTTTTGATGTATTTTTTTAAAAGGCTATTTTTAATAATAATTTTTATTTTTACTTTGAGTTTTAATGTATTTGCACAAAAAAATAGATTTGAAGTATTGTTAAATGTGCCTTTTGGAATGAGCATTGGTTTTTCAGATTCTAAGCTTATTAATAATCCTACGGTTTTAAGTATGAAGAGTTTTGTAGATTTTGAAATAGGGGCTTCTTTACAATTTGGATATATGTATTTTCTATCTGATAGAATGGCTTTGAGCATATTAGCAGAGTTTGGATATAGCCATGATAGTTATTCTTATAGGTCTAAAGATTTAAAAAACACTTATTCTTATTATTTTGAAAATATTCTTGTTGGGGTTTTGCCTAAGTTTAGTATAGATAATTTTTCTATTGGTTTTGGAATAGGTGTAAAGATGCCTACTACGGTAAATTATATAGAGAAAGTTAATAATAAAAATGTTTACAATACAAGCTTATATTATAGCGAAGCTGCTCCCATTACTTTTATTAAACTAACTTTTGATTATTCATTTCCTATCAATAGATATTTAAATATTAATCTTGGAAGCTATATTCTTTATGATGTGTTTGTACGTGTTAATAATCCTAATTATCAATATCATAATATAAGTGCCCTTAGTGTGGGGATGCAATTAGCTTTAAGATTTATTATATAATAAAAAATAAGGAGTGTACTTATGCATACTATTAATGTAAAAACTAACTCAAGATTTGACATTATAGACATAACAGAAGAGGTTAGAAGATGTGTTTTAGAAGAGAGGGTAGAATCAGGCATAGCTGTTATATTTACCCCTCACACCACTGCAGGTGTCGGCATCAATGAAAATGCCGATAGTAATGTTTTATTTGATATGAAAAATGCTTTTAATAAGGTAGTTGCTCAGCATGATAATTATAGACACTCTGAAGGCAATTCACAGGCGCATGTTTTGTCATCTTTGGTTTCGCCTAGTTTAACGGTTATAATAGAAAATAGAGATATAGTTTTAGGTGTTTGGCAGGATATATATTTCTTTGAGTTTGATGGGGCGAGAAACAGAAAAGTTTATGTACAAGTAATGAAAAAATAATTAGTATTATTGCACTTGGGAGGAGTAGCCCTTGTGCAATAATATTTAGGTTAATGTTTGTCTATTTTTGAAGTTTCTTTTTTATAAAGTTTATAATTGAACCAATTAAGTCTATTAATATTCACATATATGTACCTTTTATAATAAATAGTATATACAAAAAAAGTTATTTGTCAATATACATATACGAGGTATTTTAAAAAATCATTGGGTGAAAATGAACGCCGTTTTCTACTTTTATATTGTCGTAAATGGCAACAAAGCCCAATTTCTTATAGAAGTCTACAGCATAATCGCTAGAATTAACAGAATATTTATCGCTTGGCATTATATCTTTAACTTTTTCAAATAGACTCTTTCCTAAACCTAGTCTAAAATACTCATCATCAATAAATAAAAGTGATATATGATTATAATTTCTTATTTCTATAAAGCCTATAATAATATTTTTTTTTATATCTTTTGCTTTAAGAATTAGAGAGCCGTCAATATATGTTCTCATTAATAAGTTATCATAATTAATAAATGTTAATATATTATTTATCCCTTCATCTGTATCTAATGATGAATTGTATTTAAGATATATTCTTTTAGCTAAATTGCTAATTTCTTCTAAATCTTCTAATTGAGCTTTTTCTATTTCAAAATCATTATTGCTGAAACACATTCATAATTCTTTGAAATGGCAAATGATTAGTGTCTTTAATAAAATTGCCGTTTTTATAATATCTCAAATAAGGAATAAGGTCATTTTTCCATTCATTTTCTTTGAAGTTCATAAACTCTTCATAAAGACCGCTTTCATTATATATACATATAAATACAGTTAAATCTACTTCACTATTTTGTTCATTAGCATTTAATTCTCTTTTTAATCCTTTCCAATCTCCGCACCAATTTTGTGTAAATACAGCAAGCACATTCTCTGAAGCATTTTTTATATTGCTGCTTACTTCTTTATTTTCTATAATGTATTTCATTTCATTATCATCTATGTTTTTAAAAGTTATCATAATATCTCCATTTATTATTTAATTATTTTATTATGAAATAATATAGCATATAACATTTTTTATCAATATATTATGCTTTCAAATTTTTCTATTACTTCATTTGGTTTTATCACTTCTCGGCATTCAAAAGTGTTAAGGGAGCATTTTCTGCCGCCGCAGATGCAAGCTTTATTATCTGGTTTTTTTTCTATTATATGGCTGTTAACACCTATTGGGAGGTTTATACCGGCGGGTGTGGCAAAATATAAAGCCAAAGTAGGTATGCCAACTATAGAAGCAACATGCATAGCTCCGGAATCATTTCCTATAAATCCATCGCATAGGCTAAGTATGGCAGCTATATTATCTAATGAAGTATATGGTATAATAGGCTCTTTGTTTAGCATTGCAGATATTTTATCAGATATTTCTTTTTCGCTTGGAGTGGTTATAAATAAAGCCAAAGCATTATGTTTATGAGATAAATAATTTATAACTTCAGCAAAATATTCTTCTTTCCAGATTTTACCAAAACTATTAGTAGCTCCTATTCCATATGCAAATATTTTTTTGTTTTCAGGGTTTATAGTTTTAATATATTCTTTGGCATTATTTAGAATATCTTCTTTTATATTTAGTTTTATAGTTGGTCGAGATTTTTTTATATTTAAAGTTTTAAGTAAATTAACATAATAATCTGAAGTATGCCACCACCTAACAGGCTCTCTTTCTACTATATCCGTAAGCATAAAACTCCTATAATCAGCCCTATATCCTATGCGTCTTTTTATGCCATGCCCAAATATCCTAAAAGCACTTTCAAAAGAATTAGGAAAAAGTAAAGCAGCATCAAAATTATATTTTCTCAAAGCAGGAAATCTTTTTAATTCTATTACATCATCAACTAATCCGCTTACAGTAAGTATTCCAAACATAGATTTTTTTGCTAATGCAGTTATTTTAATATCTTTATATTCTTCTTTTATTAAATGTATCGCAGGTAAAGACATCACTATATCACCAAGCCAATTTGGAGCATGTATTAATAAGTTTTTTATTTCGTTCATTAAGATATATCCAGCTGAGAAATGAACTCTTCATATTTAGCTATAATGCCAATACAAACATTTCTATTCATAACAAGTTTATTAGTCTTTCTAGTATTAATAAAATAATCATAAAGCATAGCAAAATCATTTCCATAAAAAGTGCTAAGCCAAGTGTCTCTCGCTTCATCTACAATAGAAGTATTTTTAGATTTTATTATATAATAACTTAATTTCTCTTCTTTATCTTGAAGAGATATAACAATCTCTATTTCATTATCATTTATTAAAGTAATTTGATCTTGTATATATGTTTTTTCTATTATATTGTCATTATTTTTTATAATTGATTCTTCTTTATCTATGATGTTGTTAGAAAAACAGTAAACATTTTCAAATATTATTTTTACTATAAATGGTTTTATATCCAAATTAATAGCTTTTGTTTCTATTAAAGTTTTAGCTAATTTATTTACTCCTGTATCAATAAGAGTTAATACAAGTTTATTATTGTTATCATCTATTTCTAAATTATCAATAATACATCCATGCATCTGATTAAGCCCCAAATAGTTTAAAGATTTTCCAAGTCTATTTGAGTTTGATAAAATAAAATTTCTATATATTTTTTCTTCTATAAAAACATCATCAAATACTTTATCATCTAATATAATAGCATTTTTATCAGCCCTTATTTCGTATTGATTATAAAATATAGTTTCGTATATGCTAGGTGAAAGCAAAGGTGCTAGCTCATATAATTTTTTATTACTATAATAACATTCCATACTAACTTATATAACGTTTCCTATATTTTTTATATCATATTCCATATTAAATAATTGATATTTTGTTTTTATATTTTGTTTAATTAAATTACTATTAACGCAACTGCATATCACATCTATATTTTTTTCTTTAGAGATTTGTTCTGCTATCTCTTCGCCTTTTATAATATCTTCTAAAGTAGTATCATTCATAAGATGAGTATTATTTACTATCCCTGTAACCTTTAATGCAAGTGTAGCTTCTATAGAGATGAGATGACCTAAAGCAAGTTCAAAAGTGGAGTTTTCTTTTCTGTTGGCATTTAAAACAAAAAATACATCAGTTTCATCTGTTTGAACACACTCTCTAAAAGTGGCAAAAGATAAGCTTCCAACAGAGTTTCCTCCCATATCTATTATTCCTACAATATCTTTATTATTAAATATAGAATAAACTTCAGCAGACACAGCAGGCAAATCTGAACCAGATTGAGGCAAGTAGCTTCCTATTATTTTTATATCTTTATCTTTTAAGTTTTGAGCATGTTCTCTTGAGCGAAAATAAGGATTTACAACATCCAAGTCTGCTATATATATTTGTTTGTCTGTTTTGTTTCTTAAATAGATGGCATAATTAATGGAGAATGTTGTTTTCCCTGATCCATAATGCCCGCATATTATAGTTACTCTATTATTTTTTATATTCATATCCACCTACATTAAAAAACTTTCTTATAGAATATTTCATATTATAATATAATATATTTTAGAATATTTTCAAATTTTAGTATACATAATTATTATGTAATTATTATAATAGTATGTTTTTTATAAAAAAAATAATTTTATAATAAATAATTTTATAAGTTTTATATATTATATATGTAAGTTATAAATATATATTTTAAGTATATGTAAAAAAAATAATTAAATTAAAAATATAGTCGATACTATATTATAGTTTAAAGTAGGTAAAATATTATGAGATATATATTAATAATGATGTTTTTGTTTTGTTTAAATTTGTTTAGTCAGAATGCAACTAATGACGCTTATACTCCGCCTCAAAATAATAACAACAATACAACAACAGAAGAAGAAAGTTATATCACAAATGATTCTATAGTTGGAAGAAAACCAGCAATAATTAATGTACCTATTACTGGATTTAAAAATATAAGATTAGGCTCTACTAGAGAAGATACGATTAGAGCCATATTGGAAGATAATACTATGATGCTTCCTAAAGAATATATGCTTAATACTAATGGAGTAGATTTAGCTTCAGAAGAGAGTGATACTTTTTTGTCTTTAGAAGAGAATAAGTTTTATAAGAGCGGATATTTTATTTTTAAAGATGATTCATTATATTCTATTACTATATATTTTCAGCCCGATCAGGTGGATTTTTTAGAGTTACTTTCTTCTTTATCTGTAAAATACGGCAAGGGAGCTTTTTTGGATGCAGAAACTGTTTCTTGGCAGAATGGGGATAATAGAATTATATTAGAGCGTCCTAGTATTGTTAAATATCTCAATATGAATAATATTACAACTACTTCGCAAACTAGAATAAGAGAGAAAGAATCTATACCTCCTCAAAACAATAGAAAAGAGATATTGGAAGGGCTTTAATTTTTTATGAATAATATTTTAACAATTTTTTTATTTGTTTTATTTAGTTTATTTGTTTCTTGCGGGAGCGGCAGCGAGAAAGTAGAAATTATTTTAAGCGATGATGAAAACAAAGAGGCTATTGAAGTAAAAAATTATGATGAAGATGCATTAAAAACATCGGCTTTAAAATCTTTAGAAGAGTTTTTGTCTTTACCGTATGATGAAGAGAGCGTGAAGTTAGCTTATAATAATTTTTATTCATCTAGCTATAAAGAAGTTTTAGCTAAGACCCGTAATGTAAAAAATGCAGATGAATATGCTGCATCGAACCCTTCATTAGATTTTGAGTTTGAAACAAAGATAGATAAAGTTTACAGCATAAAGCTTGAGGGGAAAAATGCTTATATAGATGTTGGTACTTCAGTTTATGATAGGGTAAATAAATCTACAGCAAATATGAGACAAACATTTATTATGGCTCAGGAAGGCGATAAGTGGGTTATTGATTAATAATTATGTAAATCTTATAAAAATATAAAAAATCTATACAAAAGAATATTAATAACAAAAAAATATTAATGAAAATAATAATATACCGACAATATTAACATAATACTTTATTTAGGAGTTTAACCTTGAAAGAGCCAATAATAGCTGGTGTAGATATCGGCACTTCATCAATAAAAACTGTAATAGCAAGGGTTAATGAGGATAAACTTGATATTATAGGGATAGGGGAGAGTGAGAGTGACGGCATTAGAAAGGGTATTATAGTAAATATAGATGCTGCTGCTGATGCTATAGAGAAATCTATCAACAAAGCGGAAGATATGGCAGGACTTCAGGCTCCTGATGTTATAGCTACTATAGGCGGCGACCATATAAGCGGAATGAATAGTAAAGGGGTTATTGGTGTTAATACAAAAGATAAAGAAATAACTCCATTAGAAATAGAGAGAGTATTAGAAAGTGCTAAAAATGTTCGTTTGCCTTCAGATGTAGAGATTATAGAAACAATAGAACAGGAATATTCTTTAGACGGTCAAGATGAGATAAAAAACCCTATAGGAATGTCTGGAACAAGATTAGAAACAAAGGTTCATCTTATCACTGGGCTTAAATATGTAAGTGAGAACTTAAGAAGAACTTTAAATAAAATGAAGTTTAGCGGCAAAGATTTTATAGTGAGTGTACGCGGAAGTGCTGAGGCTTGTCTTACAGAAGATGAAAAAGAGCTTGGGGTAGTTGTGTTTGATATAGGGCATTCTACTACATCGCTCATGGTATTTTTGGAAGGCTCTGTTTGGCATACTGCTGTTATACCTATAGGAAGTCAGCATATTACTAATGATATAGCTGAATGTTTAAGAGTAACTATTCCTACAGCAGAAAAATTGAAATGTGAATATGGCTGTGCTTTTGTGGATATGGTAGGCGACAGAGAGATAGTTGAAGTTCCTACTGCAAGCGGCGAAAGTAAAGCCATACTTAAAAAGTCTTTAACAGAAATTATACAGGCTAGGGTAGAAGAGATACTTAGCTTATGCGGTAAAGAATTATCAAAGATGAAGTATATAGATTCTTTATCTGCTGGTATGGTATTTACGGGAGGAGGTGCATTACTTCCCGGTTTGGTTGAATTAGCTAAGGCATATCAAAGAACAGTAAAAGGAGCTATGCCTATTACAGCGAGAATAGGTGTTCCTAATAATATTTACGGCATTAGAGATATTGCTAATAATCCTTCTTATTCTGCTGTTATTGGCATACTTATGATGAGCTTAGATGAGGCTACTAAAGTTAATATACCTAATGCTAAAAAAACAGGCGATAAGAAAAAGTTTAAGTTTAATATAAAAAAGTCATTTATGGAGTTTTTTAAATAATAAATATTTTTAATAAAATTATAATAAAAACTATACTCATCAAATAAGTTCCATTTTGTATTTTAATTTAAACATTATGTCAACTAAAATTACATATTATTTTTGTAGATTTAGTTATTTTTATTAAATCTACTTGACAAATTGGGTAATTTAGTGTATAAAATACTATTATTATGCTTATTAATTAGTACAAGGAGTGCAATAAATTATGAAAAAGTTATTCGCAGTATTAGCTTCTATTTTTGTTGCTGCATCTGCTTACGGTGTAACAAATTCAACTTTAATTGATTTTGCTATAACAGGTAATGCTGATAACTTGCAGCCTGCAGGAGATGATACAAATGAAGTAGTTTCTGTTCAGCAAAATCTTTACAACGATAACTGGGTAGTATGGTTGAATGAATCTGCTAGATTAACAGAAAACCGCAGGAATTCATATGTTACTAACGTAGATAGTAAAGGTAATAACGGAGCTTGGGAAGCTGGTAAAGTTCTTGGTGTAAGAGTACATTTCCCTCTACAAGCTTGGAATAGCTATGCTTTAGTAAAACCTGCTTTTCAACTTGAAATGTACGGCGGAACTGACGGTACAAAATATACAGACGGTAAAGGTGTAGTACACAATGTTGGCGAAATTAAATCTATTAGCTCTTGGGTATATGGACGTAATTATTTAGTTACTTATTTTGTAAACTTACAAAATGAATTAGGTGAATTAAAATCTTATCCTATGGGTGCTCTTTACTTCAGCGGTTGGAGACAATTAAGATGGGAAAACAGAGAGTATTTAGCTAATGTTCGCGACAGAGTATTAGTAAGAAAACCTCTTTATCCTAGAATGATCCCTTCTGTAAAATTAGACTCTTTAGGTTTCTATAGAACTAAAGATACTCAAGGTGGTGATTTCATTACTTATGTTAAAGATATAACTATGGAATATGATGTAGTAGTTGTTGATTTCGAAGAAGATATCGATGATGAAGCTACTTGGCAGTTATTAAAAACTGAAAACGAAAGAAAACAAGCTATTGAAAATGCTAGAGTTCGTGAAGCTGCTGAGTTACAAGAATTAGAACAAAGACGTATTAATGGTGGCGGTGATGCTCAGCAACAACAAGATACTGGTGCTGCAGCAACTGAAACTACACAAACTGAAGAAACTGCTGCTCAATAATAATTAAGTGAGTTTTTGAAAGTTTTTTAAGGGGAAGCAAATATTTATGTTGTTTCCCCTTATTTATGTTTTTTGTATTCTTTGATATTTATATAGTGCTTTTAAGGATTTGTTTATGAAACTTATGAATGAACCTATTTTGGATAAAAATAATTCTTTATATATTTGTATAGATTTGCAAGCTAAACTTATGCCTTCTATGGATAATTTAGATACTCTTATAAAAAAGTCTAATATATTACTTAAAACTTCTGAGATATATGATATACCTGTTTTGGTCACTGAGCAGTATCCTAAAGGTTTAGGAGCTACTGATGAGAGAGTAATGCTTCCTAAACATCATAAATTATTTTCTAAGGATCATTTTAGTGTATTTGCTACTGAAGATTTTGTTGAGGAGTTTAATAATTTAAATAAAAAGAATATTATAGTATTTGGAGCTGAGACACATGTATGCGTATATTATAGTGTGTATCATTTGCTTCAAAATGGATATAATGTTTATGTGGTTGCTGATGCTTGTGCTTCTAGAACTGACAATGATAAGCAAATTGGTTTAGAACAGATGAGGAAATTGGGGGCTAATATTATAAGTACAGAGATGGTTCTTTTTGGATTTATAGAAGGTTCAAAAGTACCTAATTTTAAAGATTTAAGTAATTTATTAAAAAATTAAGTATAATATTTTATAATAAGGAGAATAATTATTATGAGAAGAAAACTTATAGCTGGTAACTGGAAAATGAATAATACTAATAAAGAGGCTTTAGAGTTAGTAAATCAGTTAAAAGATTTAGTAAAAGATGCTAAAGACAGAGACATTATGATAGCACCTACTTTTACTTGTTTAAGTGATGTTTGTAATGCTATTAAGGGAAGCAATATAAAATTAGGAGCACAGAATTTATATTATGAAGAGAAGGGTGCTTTTACAGGACAGATTTCTGCTGATATGCTTTTGGCTGTAGGATGTGAGTATGTTATAATTGGTCACTCTGAATGCCGTGACATATTTGGTGAAAAAGATGAGCTTATAAACAAAAAAGTAAAAAGAGCTTTAGATAAAAATTTAGTACCTGTTTTATGTGTAGGTGAACATTTAGAAGAGAGAGAGAAGGGAATTACTTCTGATATAGTAAGCAGTCAAGTAAAAGAGGCTTTTAAGGGTTTAAGTGAAGCTGAGGCTAAAAAAGTAGTTATAGCTTATGAACCTGTATGGGCTATTGGTACTGGTAAAACTGCTACTCCTCAAGATGCTGATGATGTACATAAAACTATAAGAGATACATTAAAGTCTATTTATAATGACAGTGTTGCTGAGGGTATGATTATACTTTATGGCGGAAGCGTTAATGAAAAAAATGCTGATGATTTACTTAATATGCCTAATATAGATGGTGCTTTGGTTGGCGGTGCTTCTTTAGTTGCTGATAAGTTTGCTAGAATAGTTAATTATATAGCTAAGTAAGTTATTAAATAATTTTTATTTGTAAGGGGGGATATAAATCCCCCCTTGTTTTATTTTTTCATTTATATTATTATAGTTAAAATATAATTTATGGGTTTTTAAATGAAAAAAGTTGTTTATATTTTTTTGTTATTTTCTTCTTTGCTGTTTTGTCAAAATATAGATATATCAAAAAAAGATTTTTATTTTCTTAAAGGAAACATTGGCAGTACTCCTATAAGTATGTATTTATATATAGATAATAATAATCTATCAGGTAAATATTATTATGACACTATAAAGCAGATTATTGATATAAAGGGTAGTATAAATGGAAATACATTTCGTCTTAATGAGAGCATTAATGATAGGGTAATAGGTTCTTTAGAAGGTGAAATTAGTGATGATATGATTTTTACTGGTAATTGGATTTCGGCTGACAAAAATAACACTTTCAACTTTTCTTTTTCTCTAGACAATAATTATCCTATAAATAAAATTAGGATTATAAATGCTAAATTAGATATTAAAGATGATAATGGAAGTTTTGAATCGAGTAGAGATGCTGTTGTTATAGAAAATGACAAAAACATAAAAGCTATAAATAGAATATCTTTAGACATTGATGATACTAAATCTATAGATGAAGAAAAAGTTATAGATACACTTAATAATTTAATTTCATCGCAATACAATACTTGGAAAGAAACTATAGAAGAAAATGATAAGTTTAATATGCAAAGAAGTATTGAGGTGTCATTTATAGATGAGAATATAATATCATTTTCTATATATAATTATTCTTATGCAGGCGGAGTTCATGGCATATACAATGTTCAGCCTAATATATATTTAATATCCACAGGAAAGAGAATTGGTTTAAGTGTATCAGAGCTTATAGATGATGTTGCTGATATTGATTTAATTAATTTGATGCGTTCAAAACTTACAAAAACTATGTCAGAATCTGATTTCTTTGATTTTGAGAGTATTACATTAAGCGATACATTTGACATTACTCCCACAGGTATCAAGTTTATATGGCCTGCTTATAAAATATCCGATTATGCACATGGTATTATTGAAATAGAGTTTAGATATTCTGAATTAAAGCCTTTTGTAAAACAAGATTCTGTATTTATGTATTTATTTGAATAGGTGAGTTTTTTATGAATGATAAAGATATACACCCTATAATGAAAGAACTTATAAAAGTTACTAAGTCTATGCCTATGCCTGTGGTAACAGAGATAAAACTAATCACAAATAGAGATGCTTATAAAATATTAATTTCTACTATGCTTTCTCTTAGAACAAAAGACCCTACAACAAGAGATGCTTCTATGAGGCTGTTTGAAAAGGCAGGAAGTGCAAAAGAGATGATAAAGCTTACAGAAGAAGAGATTGCTAAACTTATTTACCCTGTTGGTTTTTATAATGTGAAAGCAAAAAATATACTTGAAGTTTCTCATATGATTATTAATGATTATAATGGTGAAGTACCTGATGAGATAGATGAGCTTTTAAAACTCAAAGGGGTAGGGAGAAAGGTTGCGAATTTAGTAGTTACAGAGGCTTTTGATAAAGACGGCATATGTGTTGACACGCATGTACATAGAATATCAAATAGATTCGGTTACGTTCACACAAAGACACCTGAAGAGACAGAGTTTGCCTTGAGGAAGAAATTGCCTAAAGAATATTGGCGGGTTTATAATGACACATTAGTTGTTTATGGGCAGAACCTATGTAAGCCCATTAGCCCTTTATGCAGTGAATGTACAGTTTCACAGTATTGCGACTATTTCAAGAACAAGAAATAAAATTTTATGTTTTTATTTTTATTCAACTTTTTCCCGCCTTCGCACCGCAGGCACTTCCTTCGGTCGCTGTGCGGACTTTGTCAAAGTTTTTGCCCTCAGGGCACGCTTCGCGAAAGTGCAAATAAGAGAATAATACTAAATAATATTAATTATATATTTTAGCTAAAAAATGCAGTCTTTTTGCTTCTTTGGGTCACCAAAAGAAGTGGGGGTGTGTACCCTAAGGGCACGCTTCGCAGGGGGCTAGTCCCCACAAACAAAAAAAGACAAAAAATTTATTATTCTTTTTCCCGCAGCAAAAAGAACCAAAAAGTGCGAGTAAGAGAATAATACTAAATAATATTAATTATATATTTTAGCTAAAAAATGCAGCCTTTTTGGTTCTTTGTGGCAATAAAAGAACTGGGGGGTTCTACCCTACGGGCACGCTTCGCAGGGGGGCTAGTCCCCGAAAACAATAAAAAATAATTCTCCAAATATAAACTAAAAATTATACCCAACTTCAAATTCAAAAGTAAATGGCTTTGCTACTGAATAGGTTGATAACATAGGGGTTCTATTCAATATGTTCTTAAAATGCATAGAAAATATTAAATGCTTAAACCATATAGAATAAAATGATATATTCAAATTATGAAACTCTTCTGAATAATATACGGGCTTATTTGATGTCATCGCTCTTGGGCTTGAATATATATAATAAATATTAAAAGATAATGAGCTTAATATTTTACCATCTGAAACAAAATCATATCCAAGCAGTGCCGTTACAACATTATTAGGCAAACCTATTTTTGGAAGTTTTTCTGCGTTAAGATATGCTAGCTGATAAGAATATTCTATTTTTGCTTTTATTTTATTGTAGGTTAAAAAGTAAATATCATATCCTATGCTTGAAGAAAATACATGAGCTATAGCACTGTCTGCATTTTCTGGAATACTGCTGTACCATATTATTTTATTTGTGTAGGTGGTGTATGTGTATGCGGATTCTATTTTTAAGTTTGTTATTGGTTCTAATGATATTTTAGTGAGTATTTGATTATAGGTTTCTGGTTTTAAGTTTGGGTTGCTGAAGTTGCCGTAATACAAATCATTAAATGTTGGGCTTGTATAATCGCTCATATAGGCAAAATACAAACTATAGCCTTTATAAAAGTTTAAATTAAATCCTGCATTATATGCTAAATAATTATTATGTTTTTGATTTGTAAAAAGTTCATTTTGATATTCATATTTTATACTTGGCATAAGTGTGAATATTGGAGTATTATTATCCCAGTATCCGAACGAAAGCTGAAAATCATATTTTATATTTAGTGAATGTCTTTGAGGGTTATATTTAAAATTAGTTTCTAAGGCATTTTTTTCTTCTGTAAGTATATCGTATCTATATTCGGGAGTTAGTTGGTTATATAATGTAATAGTGTTTGGTATAAGTTCATCCATTCTTTTTAATGTTGTATTTATAGCTAATCCATGTGATTTATAATCTGATACAAATTTTCCGTTTTGAAGATATGGTCTGTCTACAAATGAATCAAACAAGTATGAGAGATTTATATTATAATCCAGCACATCAGAAAAGCCGTTGTATGATATAGATGAAGCTAGAGTTGTAAAATTAAACCATGAATCAGTATAGATTATTGGAGGAATTTGATATTGTGATGCTGAACTTGAATATGATATATTTGCAAATGCATTTATATAGTCTTTATTTTTAAATATATATTTATAGTTAGCAGAAGAGTTTATTATAAATTGTCTGTTGTCTTCAATGTTTCCTTCAACCCATTTGCCTGCTAGGTTTGTGAAGTTATAATAATAATTAGCGTCGCTGTAATAAGAATCTGCTGTAAAGGTGAATATTTGATTATCGTCTATATTTTTTGAAAACAGTATTGAAGGGGCTATTGTATTGTATGAGCCATATGATAATGATAAAAGTATAATATCTTCTTTTGGAGTTTTTGTTGTGATGTAAATTGAAGAGCCTATTATCTCTATTTTTTCTATGAGGTTTGAAGGTATTCTTCTTAAGTCCACACCTGCATCAGCATTACCTTTAGCAGTATTCATCAAAACGCCGTTAATATATATTTTTATATTGTCAGCATTTCCAAAAGCAGGGTCAACCACTTCATTACCCATATAGCTTCCCTTGTTTACAAAGCCAGCCTGATTTTCTAATACTTCTTTAGCATTGTTGTAGCCCATTCTCTCTATTTCTTCAGAGGTGATAGTTTTGTTATTTACATTTATAGGGCTTTTGTATGATGAGTTTGAAGAGTTATTATTTGTTTGAGTATTATTGGTTGTTTCTACCTGTGAAGTAACCCATATACCTCCTTTAAGCTCTCTTATAAGGTAAGTTTGCGAATACAATAAATTTATAGAAGCAAAAAAGAAGTATATGATAAAACGTTTCATAATTATTTATTGTTGTTGATTATAATTAAAGTCTTTTATTATACCTGTAATATATGAACCCCAGCTAGACATTATTTTTTTCCAATCTTCTTCTGTTGGAGGCTCTGCACCTGTAGCACCTGTATCAAATCCTGAAGCAAGCATAAAGTTTCCATCTGTATCTATATGAAATAACATCCATTTACTATCATATTCTGGTCTTCTTGGGTCTTCATATAATGCACCTATCCAGTTTGTGCCTTTCCATTCTATATTTGTAGCATATATAAAATTACCTAACACTTCGCCGTTTTCTAAATATGTGCCTTTTTCATCTGTTTCTCTTGTGGCAGTTGTTACGCCTGCGGGTATTATTGCTTGATTTGTGAATGTATTTAGCCAGTTGGTGCGGAAATATTCTTGCTTATTTTTATCAGTCCAGCTTAGGCTTAAAATACTTTCATCTGTGAGAAGTTTATATTCTCCTCTTTGTGATTGTGTGGTATTAGGTTGGTTTGGGTTAGTACAAGATAAAAAAGAAAAAATTATTAATGTTGAAACAAATATTGTTTTAAACATAAAAAAACTCCTTTAAAATTAGGAGCGAATACATAAAAAGTTTATAAGTTTAAAAAAGAATAAAACTCATAATATAGTGCACTCGACTCGATTATTTTACAATAAGGCATTCCGACTTCGTTAGTTTTTTAGAACTAAGCTTTACGGTTGCGGGCCAGCGTGGGATTTTCACCCTCATTCCCCCTATTGCACAAAAGAGTATACAGCAAAAAAAATCTATGTCAAGAAATATTATTTTTTTTATCTTATTTCATATTAATATTATGCTTGACATAGAGCCGTTTTTTTATTATTATATCACAAATATTTTTTATGCTTACTAGTTTTATGGAGAGAGAGTATTGTGATTAGCTATTTTCAAAAAAACAAGAAAAGAAAAAGTATATTAAATAAAATTAAAGAAAAAAGAATAATTATAAATGATTTTTATGTGCCTTTGGGAATAGTTCCTATAGAATCTTCCAAACCTAAAGAGGGCGTGAGTATAGAATTAAAAACTTCTGAGGACAGTGCTGATATGTATTCCTACAGCATTTCAATATCAGCAAATAGGCTTTCAGATTTGTTTCTAAAATTAATAAAATTACTTCCATATTATGCTACTATGGTGATAGAGAGAAAAAGTGAGGATATAAACAGAGACTTTGATGTGCTTATGAGCGACCCTGATATATCTTTAAGCGAGATTAGAAGGGTGTTTAAAAAATATAATGAGCTTTGGGTAGAATGCGGATTTGTTGGCTTTGGGGTTGTTGATGAGTATAATGATTTTGAGATTTTTATTAATTTGGATAAAGAAATTATTATAAATACTCCTTTTAAAAATATTAAAAAAATCAATAGAATATTAGATTCTTTTAATCTATTAGACGAAACTCCTGTTTTTATTAGTGCGGACATTCACTGGCATTATTCTTTATCTTCTATAGTATCCTATGAGAGCTATAGCGAGACTTATGAATATATATTTGATTATTATGATATTATTAACAATTTAAAGCATAGTTTTGGCTTTGTGATGATTAATGATGATGAGAAAATATATAGAGAGCCTAAATGGTGGAATGTTACTGTCCGCTGTCTTGGAAAGTGTAAGACGGTATCTTTTGTTTCTTCATATTATATAGTGGCAAACACAATAGAAGAGATGGAAACTGTAATAGAAGAAAAGATGAAAGATATTGGTATAGAATATTATTATATATATGATTATTATAATGTTGACCCTAATAATTATCATTATAAGAGTGTAAACTTATCAAACAAAGATAATTTATTTTTTAATAAGGCACCTTTTGGTATATGGGCGGAGTCTGACATATTTATAAGCAAGGTAAAAGATATTAGTTTATTTTATATAAATAATAGAAGTTATGAAAGAGCATATTAAAAATCAATTTAAATACTGTCCTTACTGCGGAGAGAAAGATTCTTTTATATATAATGGAGTCAAGATATTTAATTGTTCAAAGTGCGGTAGGAATTATTTTATCAATCCTGCATGTGCGGGCGGGATGGTTGTCGAAACACCTAAGGGCATAGTATTTGTTGAGAGGAAGTTTGAGCCTAAGAAGGGTTATATTGATTTGCCGGGCGGGTTTTGCGAGCCTTATGAAAAAATAGAAGATGCTGTTAGAAGAGAGCTTTTTGAAGAGACTAATATAAAAGTAGATAATATACATTTTCTTATAAGCGGAAGTAATGAATATATTTATGAGGGTATGATGTATGTTACTACTGATATGTTTTTTTATGCTAAGATAGATTATGTGCCTGATGTTAAACCTGCTGATGATGCCTCTGAGGTGGTATTTATAAAAAAAGAGAATATTGATTTTGACAGATTGGCTTTCAAGTCATCAAAAGAAGCTTTAAGAGAATATATAAAAATAACTCAATAATTATATGATAATAAGTGCAAGCAGAAGAACGGACATTCCTTGTTATTATTCTGATTGGTTTTTTGATAGAATAAAAGAAGGGTATTGTTTGGTAAAAAATCCTTTTAATAGTCATCAGGTAAGTAAGATAGATTTGTCTGTTGATGCGGTTGATTGCATAGTGTTTTGGACTAAAGATGTTTCTCCTATGATAGATAAATTACATTTGCTTAAAAGTTATAAATATTATTTTCAATTTACAATTAACTCATACGGCGAAGATATAGAGAATGTTATTTCAAAGAGAAAAGAAAAAATAATAAATTCGTTTAAAAGGCTTTCAGAGAAAATAGGCAGAGAAAAAGTTTTGTGGCGATATGACCCTATTATTTTAAGCGATAAATATAATATTGATTATCATAAAAAACATTTTGAATATTTAATAAAAGAATTACATAACTATACAAATAAATGCATAATAAGTTTCGTTGATATTTACAAAAAGATAGAAAATAAAATAAAATATATAAATATTAAAAAAGATGATGAGCATATTTTTGAGATGTGTTCGTTTATTAATGATATTGCTAAATATTATAATATAACTGTAGAGGCTTGCTGCGAGGATTTGCCTAATATTAATAAAGCTAAATGCATTGATGCTGAGCTTATATCAAAAATAGTAGGCTATAGTATTAAAGCAAAGAAAGACAAAAATCAAAGGCTTAATTGCGGGTGCGTTGAAAGTATTGACATAGGGGCTTACAACACTTGCTTATCTGATTGTATTTACTGTTATGCTAATAAAAAAAATAATATTAAAGACTCTTCTATATTTTTGAAGCAATATAAACAATTAAGCGATTTGTATACTATAAAAAATAAAGAGTTATTTTAAAAACAATTAAAACAACTCTTTAACTCTTTATAAAAAATAAAAATATTTATATTTTATCAATATTAGAATATTCGTTTACAATTTTTTCTACTTTTTCTATATTGTCGATATTATCTTTATTTACTAAAAACTCTCTTCCTATGTTTAGGCATATCCAATCTAATCTTGCCCTTTCATTTAAATCTTCAATTCCTGATATATCTTTATTTTTAGCAAGACCTAATGTTCTTCTTATAAGCACGCATCCTGCAAAACCAACAGTATCTCTAAATATTCTATTTAATACGGTTTTTATATATTCTTCTGAATGTTTTTTTCCTTCTTCGTATTGCCAATATAAGGGTTTAGTTTTTTCTAAATGACTTTTCCATAGAGCTTCAAATTTAGTTAAAGTTCCACTAAGCATATATTTAGCAGTATCAAAAAGCCATTTTCTATATTCTTTTGAATTAGTGCCTAGTCTTTTTTGATGATATTCATGCGAAACATAAGCCATAAAGAAATTAGCCATAGCCTTTCCAATATCAAAACCAATAGGGCCGTAGAATGCAAACTCTGGGTCTATTACATAAGTCTCTTCTTCATTTACCATAAAGCTTCCTAAATGAAAATCACCATGAAGAAGTGCTTCTGCTTTAGTCATAAAAGCATATTTCATTTCAGCTGCGGCTGTTTTTAATTTTGAATCTCTTTGGAATTTTTTTACTTTATCTATATTTAATTCATCATAAAACACATTAGTATCATTATCTTCAAAAGGATAAGTAAAAATAAAATCTTCTGTAAGGCTGCATAATTCTGCATTCATATATTCAGCAACAAGAGCTTTTTTTGTTTTTGAATTCAAATAATAATCAGAAGTGTAGAATAAAGTTTTTGAAAGGAAGTCTGTTAAATCTTCAGCTAGTTTAGGGAATCTTTTACCTTCTATAATTTCTCCTCTTAAAACTTTATGTTTATTTAAGTTTTGCATTATAACAACGCACATATCTTCAGAGTCATAATATATTTTAGGCACTAAATTAGGACATAATTTATATTCTTCTTTAAGCGTTTTTATCTCTATTTTCATTCTGTCTTTTTCTAATGGATAGCTTTCTCCTATGCATCTTAAAAAAGGCACAGATTGTTTTAATATTACAGTTTCTTTATCATTATTTTTATTTGTGATGCTGTATACAAAATTTAAATTTCCATCTCCAATTTCTTTTATGATTAAATCATCAAAGCTTGAGAATATATTTTTCATTTCATCTATAGTTTTTAAATAATCTATGATTGTATTTATATTTAATTGTTTATAAGCCATATGTAAAAAACTCCTTTTATTTATTAGTTTAAATAGTTAGTTTAAATCAAAAGCCTTTTTCAAACTTTTTTGATATGGAGGCTTTATTATTCCTTTTTCTGTGATAAAACCTGTTATAAGTTCATTTGGAGTAACATCGAATGCAGGATTTCTCACTTTAATATTTGAAGGAGCAGTTTGAACACCTGCGAAATTTATCACTTCTTTAGCCTCTCTCTCTTCTATTACTATGCTGCTGCCTGTTTTTGTATTTAAATCGAAAGTAGTAGAAGGACAAGCAATATAAAAAGGTATATTAAAATGTTTAGCTAAAATAGCCACTCCCATAGTACCTATTTTGTTAGCGGCATCCCCATTCTCAGCAACCCTGTCGCATCCTACTATCACCAAATCAATAAGCCCCTTAGACATTATAAAAGCAGCCATATTATCGCATATCAAAGTAACATCTATTCCAGCCTCCTGCAGCTCAAAACTTGTTAGTCTTGCTCCTTGAAGAAGCGGTCTAGTTTCGTCAGCGTATACTCTTATATTTATTCCTCTTTGATGTGCCGTATACATTGGTGCAAGTGCTGTTCCTATTCCGCTTACTGCTAATCTTCCTGCATTACAATGGGTTAATATTCCAGAGTTTTCTTTTAAAAGTGTTGCCCCATATTCGCCTATTTTTTGACATATATCAATATCTTCAGAATGTATATTTTTAGCTTCACTTTCAAGCAAATCATATAGCTCTAAAGAAGTTTTGTCTTTCTTATTATTTATAGCATTAAACATTCTGTTTAGAGCATAACTTAAATTAACAGCCGTAGGTCTTGAAGAGTTTAAATATTTAGCTCTCTTTTCTATTAGGCCAATAAAATCATTGCTTGATAAATTAGTTTCTTTTTTTAAATCTATTAGCAAAGAATAAGCAGCAGCTACTCCAATAGCAGGAGCACCTCTTACCTTTAACTCTTTTATAGCGTTATAAGAATCTTCAATACTTGATAACTTTATTTCTTTAACAGTTGCAGGCAATAATGTTTGATCAAGTAT
The DNA here is from genome assembly GCF_009755885.1 of Brachyspira sp. SAP_772. Taxonomy (NCBI): domain Bacteria; kingdom Pseudomonadati; phylum Spirochaetota; class Spirochaetia; order Brachyspirales; family Brachyspiraceae; genus Brachyspira; species Brachyspira sp. SAP_772. The sequence goes on from NZ_VYIX01000002.1 coordinate 787,206, forward strand.
AAATAATTCATCTTCGCTCCATCTTACTGTAGGTATATTTGGCATTAGTACTCTCCTAATTTTTTATAAAACTTAACAGAACAATTATTAAATTATTATTTTTTTTATAAATTTAATAATAATATTATTGCAAATTTCCCTGACAGCTGCTTCCTTCTCCCGCAGTACATCCATAACAATAATCTTCCACTACAATAGAGTTTTCTTCTAAATCATCAATAGTTAAATCTCCTATATATTTATTGTGTACAGATGCTAATTTTTTCATTTGATTAAAATCACAGTCATACACCTTACCATCATAACCAACATTGATTGTATTTAAACACATAACCTTATAAGCGTTTGATGCATTAAAATTATCTTCAAGAAGCTGCATATATTTGTCGTACTTATTATTTTTTTTAAGCTTCTCTTCAAATCTTCCTATAGGTATATTAGTGATAGTATATAAATTATTAAATACTATTTTATGTTCATTTTTTAAATGTTCTTTATAATCTTTTTCTAATTCAGCCTGAGAGCCGGGTAAATAATCATCTAGTGGATTATAAACTAAATTGATAATCAAATCTTTATCAACACCATAACCTACAGAGTTTAGATATTTAAGCATATTTATACATTTTTCATAAGTGCCGTTTCCTCTCTGTTCATCTACATTTTCTTTAGTATAGCAGGGAAGTGATGCTACTAATTCTACTTTGTTATTTTTAAAAACTTCTATAAGTTCTTTTTTATCTTCTAAAATAGTTAAATTGCTTCTTAATATAATTCTATTTACATTTTTTAATTTTCTTGCATCTTCTATAAACTTAGATAGAAACATACAATTTTCAGGAGCACCTCCTGTTATATCAACATCTATTTTTTTGTTGTAATTTTTTATGAATTTTAAACAATCATCTAACACCTCTTTGCTTATAGATTCATTTCTGTTTATTCCAGCATCCACATGACAATGACTGCAATGCAAATTACAATTATACCCAACATTAATTTGTAAAGTTTCTATTTCTTTCTTTTTTAATTCTATATTATGTTTTTTTAAAGTTTCAGAAAAATGTGCCATTTTTGTATACTCCTTAATTTATTACAACCTATTGTTTTATAATCTAATTTTTGAAATACAGTCTTTAAAACAAATTTAAACTACAATAAAATTTCTTATAAACTTAATTATAGAAATCTATATTATATAAATATTATTTGTTAAAATTATTTTATTAAATTATTTTTTATTGAATATGATTATTTAGATTCACGATCTAATTTGATTAGAAAATAAGAGGGATTTTATTTTTGTAATAAATTGAAAGACTGTATTTCATAATTAAATGCTGTTTTTTATTATTTAGCTAAAGCCTTAGATAAATCATCATAACCAGCATTATTAAGGTTATTCACATTAGAAAAACCTAAATCAGCCATTATTTTAGAAGCCTGTCCAGAGCGGTTTCCAGTTCTGCAGAATAATATATATTCTTTGCTTTTGTCTAATGATGAAACTTTTTCTTTGAAATCTGCTGCTTTGAAGTCTATATTAGTAGAACCTTCTATAGCACCTATTTCAGCAATCTCTTCCGGAGTTCTAACATCAATCACTATAATGTCAGGATTTGATTGCCATAGAGTGATAACTTCATCTACAGTTAGATTATTATAATTTACTGCATCTTCTGAAGTTTGTGATGAATTGCTGCAGCTTATTAATAATAATAATGCAAAAGAAATTATAATGCTTTTTCTCATAATAAAAACTCTCCTTTTGTTTATAAAAATTTCAAATATGATAACATATAGATGATTATAGTCAATAAATAAATTATCTTTTAAGAATATATAATAATTTGTATGAAAAATTAATAATTATTTTTTATAGTCTACTTGATATTTTTACTTTTTTTGGTTAATATTTTATGTATTAATTTATTGGAGCTTATATGCTAAAAGTATATTCCAAAATAAAATTTAGCACATTTTTTAACAAGCACAAATTCCCTCTTCAATAATAATCTATCATAGTCCGTGAGACTTATATTTATCAAATTCAAATAATTATTAAAAAAAATAAAAGTTTTTGTATACTTTTGTATATATTTAGGAGTTTAGACCTATGTCTGAAAATAAGAAATCATTAATAAAAAAAATTATTTTACTGCTAATAATAGTAATTTGTGTGTTAGCATACTTTTTTATACCAGTAGTAAACAGCAATATTAATGCAATATTTAAAATGTTTGCTACAGGAGATTTTAATGTTGTAAAAGAGTTTGTAGCTTCTTATGGACATTATGCTATGGCTGTTTCATTTATGCTTATGGTTTTTCAATCTATAGCAGCTCCTTTACCAGCATTTTTGATTACATTTGCAAATGCTAATTTATTTGGATGGAAGGCGGGGGCTTTATTATCTTGGTCTAGTGCTATGGCGGGTGCTGCTGTATGTTTTTATATAGCAAGAATATTGGGAAGAGATTTTGTTGAGAAACTTACAAGTAAAACGGGGCTTAAACAGATAGATGACTTCTTTGCTAAATATGGAAGGCAAAGCATTCTTATAGCAAGACTACTTCCTTTTATTTCTTTTGATATAGTAAGTTATGCTGCTGGGCTTACCTCAATGAATTTTTTAAGCTTTTTTATAGCAACTGGTATAGGTCAGCTTCCTGCTACAATAGTTTATTCTTATGTGGGAGGAATGCTTACTGGCGGAGCTAAATTGTTTGTTACAGGGCTTTTAATATTATTTGCTTTATCTGCATTAATAATTCTATTAAGACAAATATATAAAAACAAAAAAGATAAAACTGAAAATAATAATTTAAAAAAAAATGAAAATGAAATCTAAATATATAAAATTAGCAATATTTATATTAGCGGTAATTGTAATCGTTATTGTTAATCATCATTATAAATTGCATGAGAGGTTTCATAATTTTGATGATTTTAAATATATGATAGGCGACAATATTATTAAAGCATCTATAATATATATTATAGCAACTGCTGTTGGAAGTTCTGTATTAGCATTGCCCGGAGTTACATTTGCATTATTTTCTGGAATATTATTTGGGCCTGTGCTTGGTATTATATTATGTTCTTTATCTTCTACTTTGGCTGCTGTAATTTCTTTTTTGATTTCAAGATTTTTTCTTAAGGATGCTGTAAAACCGCTTGTAGAGAAAAATAAGTGCTTGAATAAACTTTTATTTGAAGATGGAAATAAAAATGCTATGCTTCTTTTAATGATTACTAGGTTAGTGCCTTTGTTTCCATATAATATACAAAATTTTGCTTATGGCATTACTGATGTAAGTTTTATAAAATATTCTCTATACACATTTTTGTTTATGCTTCCCGGAATATCTTTATTTACCATAGCATCTGTAGGCATAGTTTCACAGGATAATAAATATTTATATTTTTTAATATCTGCGGCTATATTGATATTTGTGCTTATTATATCATTTTTGCTTAAGAAGAAATATTTAAATAAATGTACTTAAAAAAAATTAAAAAAGGAGCAATAAAATGTATAAAAAAATTATTTTATTTGCATGTTTATCAGTAATGCTGATATCATGCGGCAATCAAGCATCAAATGCATCTTCTAATTCTCAATTAACTAATTCTATTGGGAGTGCTATATTAAGAGACAATGGTGCTGAGCCTGTTATTATTAATGCTGACAAAAAAGAGATAATAATAGAAGCTATAGTAAACGGCAAATATTTTACTAATCCTTCAAGACATCATGGCATAGTGTTTGAAGGCGGAAAATATGGAGATAGGGCAGTTTTAATAGGCTTATCAGATGAAAGAGAAGTTTATCAGGCTTTAATTGATATAGGAGCTATAGCTGGAAATAATCTAAAATTAGAAGAATATACAAAGGTGAGTAAGAATGTAGACGGACAGCAATTAGATGTATATGTTACTTGGGACGGTTTGGGTAAAGAGATTCCTTTTGCTGAGATAATAAAGTCAGATGATGTAAGGGATATGGATATTAGATTTGGAGGAAACTTCGAGGCTGCTAAAGACAATAGAACAGGATGCATACTTTGTCTTGACAGCTGTCCTATAGCTATAACAAGTGATGCAGCTTATGCTACTGCTGAATTAGAAAATAAAAAGATAGACAAGTTTATAAGAGAAGATATATTGCCAAAAGACGGAGAGAGAGTTTCTGTTATATTTAGAATAAAATAATTAAATATTTTATATAAAAAATTTAAAAAGGAGATAGTAGTATGAATAAAAAAATTATTATTATTTTGTCTGCATGTTTATCACTAATGTTTATATCATGCGGAAATCAATCATCACAAAATGCATCTGAAGGTGTTCAATTAACTAATTCTATGGGAAGCGTTATATTAAGAGATGAGGGAGCAGAGCCTGTTATAATAGATGTAGAAAAGAAAGAAGTTATAATTCCTGCAGAAGTAAACGGCAAATATTTTAATTCGCCGACAAGACATGGTGTTGTATTTGATAGGGGTTCAAACGGGGATAAATCTGTTTTAAGGGGATTAGCAGATGAGAGAGAATTTTATCAGGCTTTGATTGATATAGGAGCTGTAGCTGGCAATAATCTCACTATGGATGACATGAAATTAGGAAAAACAGTTGATGGACAAAAATTAGATGTATTTGTTACTTGGGACGGTTTGGGCAAAGAGATTCCTTTTGCTGAAATAATAAGATCAGATGAAGAAAGACCTATGGATATAAGATTCGGCGGAAATATAGAAAATGCTAAAGCAAAAAGAACAGGATGTATACTTTGTCTTGATAGCTGTGCTGTTGGTATAACAAGCGACGCTGCTTATGAAACTGGTGCTGTTGAAATGAAAAAAATAGGAAGATACGGCAGAGAAGATGTATTGCCTGCAGATGGCACAAGAGTTTCTGTTATATTTAGAATAGCTCAAGATAAATAATTAAATTATAAAAGGATTGATAGGTGAAATATTTTATTGTGCTGTATAATACTTTTTTATGGGCTATGATTATTTCTTTTATTATGTTTAAAAATCTATGGCTTGAAATGCGTATGAATATAGGTTTATGCTTTTTTATAATATGGGCTTTACTTTTTATTATATTTATTTTTATTAATAACAAAAAACATATTTTTGAAAAACATTCAATATTCTCGCTTATCAATCTTATTGTATGTTTTATAATTGCTTTAATTATATTATCGCCTTCTGCTATATTATATACTCCTTCTTCTATTATAAGAGATGGTTTGTATGCTAAGAGATTATTAAAATTAAACACTATTAATATAGCTTTGTTTATATTTATGTTTGGCGGTATTTTAATTATATTAATTTCATCTTTAAATAAAAAATTTAATAAAAAATAAAGAAGTGCGGCTAAATGAAATCTAATGCTTTAATAATATTTACTAGAATACCTATCGCAGGCAAAACAAAAACTAGACTTCAGAAAAAATTATCAGCTGAGGAATGCTGCAATCTTCATAAATGTTTTTTAAAAGATATTTATAAAAAAATTATAAGCTTAAAACAAAATAATATTGATATTATAATAGCATATAATCCGGATGGGGATTTAAATATACTAAAAGAAATATTTTATGATGAGGAAAAATATATAAAACAAGAGATAAACTCTCCTAATGAAAATGAAAAAATATATAATTCTATGAAAGAAGTATTTTCTCTTGGATATAAGAAGTGCATATTAATAGGAACTGATATACCGGAGATAGATGAAAAAGACATTATTGATTCTTTTGAGTTATTGGATAATAATGATTTTGTATTTGGGCCTAGCTATGATGGTGGGTATTATTTAGTAGGAATGAAAGAGTATAATGATATAATAGTGAAAGTTAATAGCGGCACTCTTAATAATATTTTAGCTGCTATAGAAAATATTAATTTGAAATATTTTCTTATAGAGAAAAGACATGATATTGATGAATATGATGATTTATTGGCTTTAAATAGCAGGATAAATAATGATAAAAAAATAATAAACACAAGTAATTTTTTAAAAAGCATTAATTTATAATAATTAGGATTTTTTTAAGTGTCTGTTTCTATAATCATACCAATTTTAAATGAAGAAAATACAATAGAAAAATTGATAAGCAATTTAAATGAGCTTGAAGGGGAGTTTGAAGTTATATTCTCTGACGGTGGAAGCAGCGATAAAACATTAAGCATATTAAACAGTGTAATAAAAAATAATTATAAAATAGTTCATTCTCAAAAGGGAAGGGCTAAGCAATTAAATAATGGAGCTAAAGAGAGCAGATACAACATTCTTTTGTTTTTGCATTCTGACAGCATTTTAGAAAAAGATGTTTTAATAAAAATAGAAAACTTTATTAAAACTAATAAAGCAGGGTGCTTAAAAATAAAATTTGACAGCAGAAAAATATTAATGCATATATGCGGATTTTTTTCTAATTTGAGAGTTTCATTAAGGCATATAGCTTTTGGAGATCAGGGTATATTTATAAAGAAAGAATTATTTTATGATATAGGAATGTTTGATGATATAGCTCTTATGGAAGATTATAAATTGTCTATAAAATTAAAAAAGGTTTGTCCAATAAAGGCTATTGATTCATATATAATTTCATCTGCTAGAAGGTTTGAAAAAAATGGCATTATAAAGACTATGATTTGTATGCAGAAGCTTCAGTATATGTTTAGAAGCGGTGAAGATATAGAAAAGATAGCTAATATATATAACAATATGAAATGAGGATTTTTTTATGAAGATGCCAGATAATGTAAAAGACTGTATTCATTGTAACAAGTGCATAAAAAAATGCAGTTTTTTAACTAAATATAACATGGATTTGGAAGAGTTTTCTAAAAGAGGATATTTGGCATATCATTGTTTTTTATGTAATGATTGTAAGATAGTATGCCCTAAGGATATAGACGGCTCTAAGATATCTTTAGCTTTGAGGCATAGTAAAGTAGAATCATCTAAAGATAACAAAAAGGAAATAGAAAAAAAATATAGAGCTTTATTGTTTGAGAAAAAAGATTATATATTTAAAAACTATAGTAATGTGATAAGTGAGTCTGTAATTTTTCCGGGATGCAATTTTTCATCATTTTATCCTGATGCTTTAAAAGATATATTACACAAATTTAAAAAAGAATATAATATTGGAGTGGTATTTGACTGCTGCGGGAAACCTATAGCTGAGTTGGGAATAGAAGAATATGAAGCAAATATAATAAAAAAATTAGAAGAGAATATGCTTTCAAGGGGAGTTAAGGAGATAATAACTTTATGTCCTAATTGTTATTATTTTTTAAAGCCTAGAATTAATATAAAAATTATCACTATATATGAGAAGATGAATGAGCTTGGATTAAAATTTAATTTAAATAAAAAAGAAGAGATAAATCTTTTTGTACCTTGCCCAGATAAAGAGACAAAATATATAAAAGATTCTATATTAAAGATTATTGATTTGGATAAAGATAAAATAAAAGAGATAAATGATGTTAATTGCTGCGGGTTAGGGGGATGTGCTATTTCTAATGAAAGAGAATTGGCGGAAGGATTTATAGATAAACTTAAAGAGAAGAATATTGAAGAGTTATATGTTTACTGTGCTACTTGTGCGGGTAATTTTAATAGGCATAATATAAAAAATATTCATCATATTTTACTTGATATGTTTAATATGGATAATTTGAAAATAAAAAATAAAACTTCTATACTGAGCAGAGCTTTATTTAAGTTTTTTAAATTGTAAGAAATAATATATAATTGAAACTTACAAATAGGATTAAAAATGATTAAAAAAATATTATTTGCTTTAATAACTATAATTCAAGTTTTGTTTGTAATACTAGCTTTTGTTTTGCATGTTCTATCTAAAAAGAAAATGGGCGTAATGCGTCATTTTGTATACACCAACAATAAATTAAACAGCATTTATAATATGGAAAATGTTATGAATATTGCTTCTATTATAGTTTTAATTATAATCATACTTTCTATAGTGATGTTTATTTATATTATCAAAAAAAAGCCTCGCATATATTTGTATGTATTAAATATTTCATTATTTTTATTTGGAATACTTTTAATTTCTTTTTTTAATATATTCTCTCAAAAGACATTATTATCATATTATTATATGTCATTAATATTTTTTATAGCTTATGCAGTGGAGTTTATAAAAACGGTAGTATATTTTATGATATCAAAATCTTCTATTACGAAAATAAAATAATAAAAATGAAATAATAAAAAATAATAATTATAAAAATATAAATAAAAAATAAAAGCGGACATCAAAAAAGAATGCCCGCTTATAATAAACTTTACAATAATTAATTATTAGTTCTAGGGTCTCCTAATTGAATAGGAAGTTCTGGGTTCATCTGCCATACATACCAACCGCCGTCAAACAAAGTTACATTAGTCCAGCCTTCCTGATAAGCTATTAAAAACGGTATAGCAGCTCTCCAGCCAGTTCCGCAATAGAATGATATTTCATTGTCTTTTGTTACTCCCCATTCATTCCATATTTCTTGTGCTTCATCTATGCTTATAACTTTTCCATTATCATCAACATAATCAAACTCATCTCTTCCCCAAACAGCTCCCTTAGGCTCTCCAACTTTTTCTATATAACTATAACCGCTTATTTTACCTATAAACTCATCCCAGCTTCTTATGCTTACAAGTTTGAAATTAGGATCTTTTTGTTTTTCTATTATTTGTTCAGGAAGTGATATAATATATTCAGGATGAGCAGGAACAGTAACTCCAACATCTTCTATAGGAGCAGCTTTTTCAGCATTATTAGAAGTAGCATATCCCATATCAGTCCAAGCTTTCAAATTGCCGTCTAATATATGAACCTCTTCAACTCCAGCCCAAAGAAATGTAAGAGCAACTCTAGCAGCAGGAGAAGGCTCTCCATAAATGATTACAGCAGTATCTTTTGATATTCCGAAATCTTTCATAACCTGTTCTATCTCTTCAGGAGTTCTCACATTCCAATAATTAGGCTCTTCTATTAAGTCTGTGTTTATATGCAAAGCACCGGGTATATGAGCATTCTTATAATCGGCACTTGGCTCTCCCCAAGAAGCTTCTAAAATAACATAATTTGATGACTGAGGCTGATTTCCATCTATAACACTCTTCACCCAATCGGCACTTACATACACTCTCTGCTTTTCTACAGGAGAAGCATTTACTGAATCTGTTTGTGTTGCTGTTTGATTTGTTGTTTCTGTTTTTCCGCATGATAAAAATAAAAATAATATAAAAAGTAAAGATAACTTTTTCATTTTTTTGTTTCTCCTAAAAAAATATTTTGTTTAGATTATATTATTAATTTATGTGTTGGTCAATAATTTTTAGTTTATATTTTGTTTAGTTAAATATATTCAATTTTTATATTTTATAATTTTTAAAAATATATATAATAAAAAATTATGGAGGATGTTATGGACTTAGAAAAAAAACTTGAACAATATTATCAAAGCTCTTCTATAAAAGATGATATGGCAAAATGCGAATCTACAAATGATTTAAGCAAAATAAATAGGAGTACTTATGATTATTTTCGTGGACAACAAGATGATTTTTTGAAAGATTATTTTTCTATAGAAGATGAGAAATTAAAGAAAAGATATGAACATTTCATGAAGATAATTATTTATGGAAGAGATAAGGGAGGAGAAGGCGGAACTAAATATGTTATTTTTGATTATATAGTCAATAAAGATTTTGAAAAATCACTCAGATATCTTCTTTATGGATATGAGAAAAAATATAAAGAGAATGCAAGAACTCTAAATGGTCAAGGTTCAATATATAAAGTTTTTGAAAATTTTAATAAATACTTTAGTAAAGAGTTTCAAGAATATACAGATAAATATATTGATATTATTAATAACAATGATAATAAAAAAATATTAAAAAAAATGGACAGAGATGCTGTAATACCATTGATTGCAATATGTTCTGTGATAAAAAATAATAAAGAATGCGATGAAAAATATATTAATGCAGCTGTAAAATCATTCGATGTTCTTCCTAATCTTTATGACACTTTAAATGTAATTGCTGCTGTTTTAGATAAAAATGAGGCTGTAAAAAATAAATTTATAGAAGTGCTTAATAAAAATGAAGAATATATCATTGACATTAATATTATACTTGGATACCATTTAAGATTATTAGATTATAAAAATCCTTATAAAGCTAGAGAGAAATTCTTTAAAGCTATAAATTATCCAAATGATTTCACATTTATAGCACAGCATTTTGATAACTATTATCATTATGAGTTCATTTATGGGGCAAGAGATTTATATTTAAATCATAAAGAAGATTTTTATAAAATTTATAATTTTGTAGAAAACAGTTTAAATAGTGATAGAAATAATGATAGAAACAAAAGAATATTCATAATACTTAGCAGTGTTTTATTAGAGCATAATGATAATAAAATAGACACAAATAATTTAAAAAAATCTGCAGTTGTATTACAAACTATAGTTAATGAATTTACAGAAGATAAGTTTAATAAGTATGCTAAAAGACCTACTCTCAGTTCTACAGAAAATATTGAAGAAATATTTGATAAAGATAAAAATAAACTCTTTGATACGCTTATAGATTATTATACAGACAAAAAAAATACATACGCTCTATACAGTACATACAGATGGGGAAATACTCTCCCTGGATATAGTCTTAATACAGATCTTTATTATTTATTCTCTTTATTTAATTATGACATTCCTGAAATGAAAAACTATAAAAAGTTTGCTCTCGATATTCTTAAATATTTACCAATTCAGATTGGAATAAGAAAATATATAGAAGTGCAGGCATCTGTAGGAAGTAAAACTTTAAAAGAAGTTATTGATAGCTTATTAAATAATAAAGAATTAAATATTACATTAAAAGAAATCTTATTATCATACTATTTTGATTATGTAGGAGATATTTCAAATTGGGATTATGAATATGGCGACGAATCTCTTCCTACTTTATATAAAGAGCTTAGATGCTTAGATGAAAATAATAATGTTATTATAAATAGTGTGAAAGATGAATTATTAAAAAGCTATTTTGATGAAGTGGTAAATATATTAAATGATGATAAGTTTATAAAAGACAATATAGCAAGCAATAAAAATACAGCCTTAGATATATTAAAGACTTTATATAATAAATATAATTATAATGATTATCATTTACTTTATACAGTTCTTGAAAATACAAAGAGAGTCGAAGTAAAAAGGCATTGTATTAAAGTTATTTCTGACAATGAATCTATTACAAGAGAATATGTTGAGAAGATGTCAGAGAAAGCAAGATCATCAGAACTTAAAGGGGCTTTAAAAAATATTATTAAAAATTGGAACTTAAAAAAATACGGTGATAATTTTAAGAGTATTGATGAGGCATTAGAGTTTATTGACACTTACTACAATACAAACTATGAGAAAAATATAAAATTCTTAGATGATATTCATTTGACAAAAGTTTTATACATGAACGGCAAAGAGGCTGATGAGAGAATATTTAAATATATTGTTATGGAGTATATGAATTTAGTAGAGCCTGCAAAATTAAAAGACTGCGATATGCTTGCGGGTATTCTTGATACTGCTTCATTTACCGATGCTTTGGAAATGTTATATATTCATTGGAGAGATTCTAACTATGAAGCTACAAAGAAAAATATTTTAATACCTTATTTGATATATTCTGATGATTTGAAAGTAGATAAAGTTTATCCTCTTGTAAAAGAGTTTGCAAAAAGTTCACGCACTGTTATGGCTGCATTTATTATAAGATGTATGGCTTTGAATGGAAAAAATTATGCCTTAATATTGGTAGACGGGCTCACAAGAAAAGCTCCTACTGCAAAGATAAAAGAAGTAGCAATAGAAACAATGGAGAATGCTGCTTATATGCTTGATATGACCGCCGATGAGCTTTCGGATAGAATAATACCTAATTTTGGATTTAGTCAAAAGGGTGAGAAAGTTTTAAACTACGGCGGAGAAGCAAAAAGAACTTTTACATTATCAATAAACAATGACCTTGAACTTACAATTACAGACAATGAAAAAGGAAAAATAATCAAATCGCTCCCTGCACCAAACAGCAAAGACGATAAAGCAGAAGCTGACAGTGCCAAAAAAGAATGTACTACTCTTAAAAAAGAGATAAAAACTTTAATACAGAATCAGAAAATAAGACTTCAAAGAGTGTTATTAAATGGAAGGAAATGGACTTACAACAATTTTAAAACCGTATTTGTTGAAAACCCAATAATGAATATGTTTGCTTTAAAACTCATTTGGGGTGCTTATGATGAGAATAACAGTTTAATAGAAAGTTTCAGGTATATGGAAGACGGCACATTTAACACAGTTGATGAAGAAGAATACACTCTAAAAGAAAATAGCTTAATAACTTTAGTTCACCCCTCAGAATTGGATGCTGACACTATAGCAAAATGGGAAAGTCAATTATCAGATTATGAGATAGTTCAGCCAATAGATCAGCTTGATTTCAAATATGAAGAGATTACAGAGAAATACATAAGCGAAGACAAAATCAATTCTCTAAACTCCAAAACAATAAAAGCAGGAGTGTTAATGTCATTAGCAAGCAAGTATGATATGGCTAGGGGCGAGGCTATGGACGGAGGAACTTTCTTTGAGTACATATTAAAAGACACTTATCTTAATATATCAGTTCACATAACATTCGACTATATGTATTTTGGAATAGATGCTAATGAAGATGTTAGTTTTGGGGACATTGAGTTTTATGAGATTGATGACGGCATTGAGAGTTTGATTAATCCTTTAAAAGTTAATAAAAGATTTGCTTCATCAATTTACAGCATAGTGAAAAGTATTTTTGGAGAGTAAATTTATTTAATACGCACGGTGATTAGATTAGAAATTTAAAGTAGTTAATAATGCAATTTGTGTTGTTAACTACTTTTTTATTTATCGTGCGGTGTGTATACCAAAACAACTATAGTTTGTCAAAAATAAATTTATATTTTTGTTTTGATATCTAGGGCTTTGCCCCAGACCCCACTTCTTTTGGTGCCACAAAGAAGCAAAAGGACTATATTTTAGCTTAAATTAATAATTTATATTACATGTAATACTATTTTAGTACTATTTAGTATTAATTTTATATTTGCACTTTTTGGTTCTTTTTGCGGCGGGAAAAAGAACAATAAAAAAATTGACAAATTTAAAAATTTTTAGTGTATACTAAAAATTTAAATAACGCTAGGGCAGGATATATAAATTAAGTTTTAAAATTTAATTACATTTCTCCACCCTTTAGGCTTTTAGTTTTTTTCTCTCATTTCTATATTATTTTTCTTTTTTGTTTATTCTGTTATTTTAGCCGCCCGCCCAAGATTTTTTTAAATTTATGATTCGCACAACGCACGCTAAGCTAATCAAAGTTTATAAATAAATCAATAATGCAGTTTTTGTTATATTTAGAAACAAGCTCAACGTGCGAGTTTTTAAACTTAAATTCTTATCTTTGTATTATACCTAAAAAGTATACATTATCATAAATAATAAATATTTGATATACATAATTTTTCTATTATAATAACATTAAATTAATAAGCGGAGGATAAGCTAATGATTAAAACTTTTTTAAAAAGAGTAGTATTATTTTCAGTATATATGCTTTTCCCTATAAGCACTATTATGGCGCAAAATAATACATTGAAATGGGATAAAACTTTTAAAAAAAGCGATAAGGTAACAGTAAAAAAAGTTTCATTCTATAATAGATTAGGAATAAATATAGTTGCTGATTTATATGTTCCTAAAGATATTAACACCAATCAAAAATATAGAGCATTAGTTGTAGGCGGACCTTACGGAGCAGTAAAAGAGCAGGCAGCAGGAGTATATGCTCAGGCTATGGCAGAGAGAGGATTTATAACTATAGCATTTGATCCTTCATACAACGGCGAAAGCGGAGGCTCTCCTCATTATACTGCTTCTCCTGAGGCATTTGCTGAAGATTTCAGTGCTGCTGTTGATTTTCTTGGAACGCTTGATTATGTTGATAGAAATGAAATAAGTGCTATAGGGGTGTGCGGAAGCGGAAGTTTTGTTTTGAGTGCTGCTCAGATTGACACTAGAATAAAAGCTATAGCAGTGGCAAGTATGTATGATATGGGAAGAGTAGCTCGTCAAGGTTTATATGATTCTGTAACTCCTGAAGACAGAAGAAAAATGATAGATGATATTTCTAAACAGAGATGGAATGAATATGAGGGAGGAGAGAAAAAATATCAAATAGGCACACCTGAAACCATAGATGAAAACTCACCAGATATAGTAAAAGAGTTTTATAGTTATTATCGCACTGATAGGGGTTTTCACCCACGTGCAACAACTACAATGTCTATTATAAGTACTGTAAGCTTGATGAATTATTATCCTTTGGAGCAGATTGATTTTATATCACCAAGACCTATACTTTTTATAGCAGGAGAAAATGCTCATTCAAGATATTTTAGTGAAGATGCATATCAAAAAGCAAAAGAGCCTAAAGAGTTAATAATAATACCTAATGCAAATCATGTTGATCTTTATGATAGAGTTGATTTAATACCTTTTGATAGATTAGCTAATTTTTTTAATGAGAGTTTAACTAATAAAAATTAGGAAAAATTGAAAAGTATAAACGGTAAGTAGATTATAAACATAAACTAGTTAATAATACATTTGTATTGTTAGCTAGTTTTTATTTATATCGAGGTTGTTAGCTTATATTATATTTGAAAAAATTTTTTATTCATATTTACTTTAAATTTTTATTATGCTAGCCTTCTATAAATTCAAATTGCGGAGTATAGTATGTATCATTCAAGATTTAAAGGAAGTCATTATGAAGCAGGTTTCAAATATGGAAGTATACTTTCTAAAAATAATATAAACCCTTTAAGTAAAATAAATATATCAAGAGAGCGTAAGGCCTTTTCAACAAAATGCATGCCAATATATAAAGAATTTTTTCCTGAAATAATAGAAGAAATAAAAGGGATGGCTGACGGATTAAGCAGCAATAATATAAAAACTGATTATGAAGATATAGCAGATTTTTTATTTGCAATATATGCTTTTACGTTTGAAAATAAATGTTCTTCTTTTGCATTTAAAACTGATGATAATATTATTTTAGCAAAAAATAGTGATTTTATAAAAAGCATAAAAAACTATTGTGATAGCGTATATTACAAATTAAATGATTCATATTCATTTATAGGAAATACAACGGCATTCATTGAAATGGAAGATGGTATTAATGAAAAAGGGCTTGCTTGTTCTTTGACTTTTGTATATCCTGTCAAAATAAATTATGGTTTTAATGCTGGTATGCTTATACGATATATATTAGAAAAATGTAATGATGTGAATGAGGCTTTATCTTTTTTAGAAGAAGTGCCTATATCATCAGCACAAAATATTATTATAGCAGATAGAAATTCTAATATAGCATTAGTTGAATGCAACTGTGATAAAAAGCATATAATAAAAAATGATTATGTATTTACTTCCAATCATTTTGTAAGTGAATGTATGAGAGTTTATCAAACAGATTTAGAAGATAATGTGCATTCTCATGAAAGATATAATACATTAGAAAATGCTTTTAGAAACTATAAATATGATTTAGATTTTTCAAAAGAATTATTATCAGGCAAATATGGTTTTATATGTCAGTATGATAAGGAAGATTATATTGATACTATTTGGTCAAGTATATATTCTATAAAGGATAAAAAGATATATAGAGCAGAAGGCAATCCATCAAGAAATAGTTTTAAAGAGGATAGAAGATTAAAATTTTCTTATTAAATAATTTAAATATTAATTGAAAATAATTTTAAAATTCTTTTAACGCACGGTTAATAAAATTTTATATATAATTGAGTTTAAATTATTAATTTATTCTAAGTTTAAAAAAATATTCTGCGTGCGGCGTATATACAATAAATTTAAATAATGCTAGGGTGGGGCTTTAAAATTCTGTTTAATCAAATTAAGAAAATAAAAGTTAAAATTAAAAATAAAATCAATAAAGAATAATGGGCGGGGAATCTAATAAAAATTTTAAAGTTTGTCAATTTTTTTTGTTGTTCTTTTTCCAGACCTTTAGGCTTTCTGTTTTTATTCAACTTTTTCCCGCAGCAAAAAGTTGCAAAAAGTGCAAATGTTTCAACTTTACCTTTTTTGAATATATAAATATAAAATAATATCTATTTTATCTATACATAAAAAGTTATACTTTATTAAATGCAGTCTTTTTGCTTCTTTTATACCAATATCGAGTAGGTGCCTATCGGCAAAAGAACTGGGGGGCGTACCATAAGGGTATGCTTCTCAGGGGGCTAGTCCCCGCAGATAATTTAAAATAAAAAATTAATCACGTTCACCACCATTTAGGTTTTATGTTTTTTATAGTGTATGTGTTATTTTTCCTTTTTTGCTTTCACAGTTATTTTAGCCACCCGCCCAAGTTTTTTTTAAGTTTTTAGTTTACATAACGCACGCTAAGTTAAACAAAGTTTGTAAATCAATCAATAATGTAGTTTTTGCTATATTTATAAACAAGTTCACCGTGCGGTAAATGAAGCCTATATTCAAATAAAATTTCATTACATTCCCCGCCCTTTAGAATTATTAGTTTTTCTCTCGTTTATGTGTTATTTTTCTTTTTTGTTTTCGCTGTTGTTTTAGCCACCCGCCCAAGTTTTTTTAAATTTATAGTTCGCACAACGCACGCTAAACTAAATAAAATATATAAATAAATTAATAATGCAGTTTTTGTTATATTTGAAAAGTTTTTCACCGTGCGGAAAATGAACTATTAATTTCAATAGAATTTTCATTACATTCCCCGCCCTCTAGGTTTCCTGTTTTATCTCGTTTATGCGTCATTTTTCTTTTTTGGTTTATGCCGTTATTTTAGCTGCCCACCCAAGTTTTTTTAAATTCATAGTTCGTACAACGCACGCTAAGCTAAACAAAATATATAAATCAATCAATAATGCAGTTTTCATTATATTTGAAAAGTTGTTCACCGTGCGGTAAATGAAACCTATATTCAAATAAAATTTTAATTACATTTTCCCGCCTTCTAGGCTTTCTGATTTTTCTAAATTTTTATATACTAAAAAATTTTTAAGTTTGTAATTTTTTATGTTGTTCTTTTTCCCGCCGCAAAAAGAACCAAAAAGTGCAAGTGCTATAGCTTTATATTTTTGGAATATATAAAATAATGTTTATATTTTTGTTATACATAAAAAGCTATACTTCATTAAATGCAGTTCTTTTGCTTCTTTTATATCAATAAAAGAAGTGGGGTGCGGGGCAAAGCCCTGCAAATAAATAAAAAATAGAAATTTAGAAAATATAAAAATCTTTGGTATATATTAAAGTTATTATATTTTTATAAATTATAATTATTAACTCTTTCCCGCAGCTTGCACCCATACCTAAAGGTACTTCCTTCGGTCGTGGTGCGGACTTCGTCAAAGTTTTCGCTCTCCGGGCACGCTTCGTAGGTGGCAAGCCATCACAAATAAAAAAACTAAAAAATATTTTAACAAACTCAAATTTTTTAATATACACTGAAACAAATGTATTTTATTAATTTCTTTCTATTATATAAATGTTATCAACTTTTTTATCGCTCAAAAAAGTTGCAAAAAACGCAAATATTTTTACTTTATATGTATGAATATCTATAAATATGGAATAATATTTTTTGTTTACACCTAAAGGTATAGTTCTAAAAATGCAGTTCTTTTGGTTCTTTTATACCAATAAAAGAACTGGGGGTGTGGGGGGCAAAGCCACCACAAACAAAAAACTTAAATTTTTTTAGTATATATTAAATAACTATAATTTATGTTTTTATTTTTATTCAACTTTTTCCCGCCGCAAAAAGTTTTCGCCCTTCGGGCACGCTTTGCGAAAGTGCAAATATTTTTATTTTATATGTATGAATATCTATAAATATAAAATAATATTTTTTGTTTACACTTAGAGGTATAGTTCTAAAAATGCAGTTCTTTTGCTTCTTTTATACCAATACCTAGTAGGAGCCTATCGGCAAAAGAACTGGTGGTGCGTACCCTAAGGGCACGCTTCGCAGGGGGGCTAGTCCCCGCAGATAATAAAAAACATAAAAATTTTATTGTTCTTTTTCCCACCCTTTAGGTTTTATGTTTTTTATCTTGTTTGTGTGTTCTTTTTCTTTTTTGCTTTCGCTCTTGTTTTAGCCGCCCGCCCAAGTTTTTTTAGTTTGTAGTTTCTACAACGCACGCTAAACTAAACAAAATATATAAATCAATTAACAAGGCAGTTTTTGTTATATTTTAAAATCTACTCACCGTGCGGTATTTTAAACCTAATAAAATTTATATTTGATACCTAAATCATACCTATCATTTTACTTAATTATTGACTTTAATATTATGTTTGTTATAATATTTTTGAATAAATCTTTAAGGAGAAAATATATTATGAGTTTAAATATAGAAGATAAAGGTAAAGCAAAAGTTGTAAAATTAGAAGGTAAATTAGATGTTAATTTATCTGTATCTATAGAAAGCGAATTAGATGCTCTTATAGAATCTGGAAGTATTAATTTAATTTTAGAGATTTCTAAAGTTGAATATTTAAGTTCAAGCGGAATTAGAGTATTTATTAATATGATGAGAAAAGTAAAAGATAAAAATGGAAAACTCGTTTTAGCTTCTGTACCTGATGCTATAAAGAAAATATTAAAAACTGTAGATTTAGAAGATTTATTTGAAGTTTTTGACAGCGTTGATGATGCTTTAGCTTCATTCTAAAATATTTTAAAAGTTTTATTAAAAAAATAGTAATTTATTTTAATATTACTTATATATTTTTAAAGGTTTATGAAATTAAGGTTATTATTATTACCATTATTTATTTTGCTATCTTGTGCATCCAGTCAAAAGAGTGCAGATTCTATTTTTAACAGCAGACCTTTCCTAAGAGAGTATAAAAGATATTCTCTTACTTCAGGGGAGGGTAATCCTGTATTAGATTCGGTTATAGACAGAGAAGGAACTTGGGTATATTATTCAAGGGAAAATGCGGGTAATACCGATATATTTGCAGTAGATTCTTATACGCTTGAAACTTTTAGGCTAACAAGAAGCCCCGGAATAGATTCTTCTGTGTCTGTAGATAGTAAATCAAAATATTTGGTATTTTCTTCTACTAGGGACGATGCTTTTGCTGATATTTATCTATACAAGCTAGTTAATTTTGGTATTAGAGCTTCAAAAAATAATTTGGAGAACTTAGAGCAGAGTATAGTAAGAATAACAGATCATAAAGGATATGATACAGACCCAGAAATCTCTCATAATGCTGATATGATAGCCTTTGTTTCAGACAGAGAAGATAATATTAAAAAACTCTTCACAGTTAAGCCAAATGGTAAAGAAGTAATTAAAAGAGCAGATATAGAATCCTCTTCTCCTACATTCTCTTTTAATGACAGGCATATTGCTTTTATTACTTCAAAAATAGGCGAGCCTTATTCACAATTAGCAGTAATAGACTTGCAATCAAATTCCTACGTTACAAATGATATTCAAACCAATTTGATGATTTTAACCGACACAAAAACCTTTAAGTTTAATCCGTCATTTTACAACAATGACACTATAATTTATTTTGAAATAATAAATGATACAGATAGAGATGGTAATTTAACATATAACGATAAAAGAAGATTAATGTCTTATTCTTTGTCTACAGGACAATATTATGTATTAGAAGAAAATACAAGTTTAAGCACATTCAATGTAGCATATGAATCTGCTTTGGTTGGAAGCTATGTATTAAGTACTTCAGGCACCAGTATAGCAACTATGGGATCTACCAAAGAATATTTTATTAAAGATGCTAATGCCAATGACATGTATAATACCTTTGTTGCTTTGCCGTATAATAGAAAAGTTGAGGTAATAGAGAAGTTTTCAGAATATTTTCCTTCAGAGAAAGATAGGGGTAATGTATCAAAGGCTTATTTTGATGTAATGTATCAATCTTACACTAACAACAACAGAGATATTTATAATACTTCTAAAAATGTTTTAACAACAGAATATACTAACACTTTTTACGGATTTTTGGCTTTAAAAATAGATGAAGATTTTGACACTAATGATAATTGGCTTAGTGCTAAATACTATACTACAAATGAATCAATTATCACAAGCAATGAAAACATAGTAAATGCATTATCATGGGCGGGCTACATATCTGCTAATGAAAAATATAATAGAAACAACACAAATGCTTCAACATTAGAAATGCTAAATAGTATAATAGACTATGATAGTACTAAAGATTTATATGTATTAATATCAAAATTATATTCTCATTCTCTTGAAGATAATAATTATAAATACCCAGAAGATGAGGAACTATATAATAAACCTTATAGAAGAAAAGATTTAATATTTGCAGATAGACTTGAAATAGCAAAAGATTTTATAAAAGATTCAAAGATTCCCTATCAAACTATAATAGATAATTCACATGAATATGCCCCATTATCTGTTGCAAGCAGGCTTATATATTTAGATGGATTAATACTTTCTAAAAATTATGATGCGGCCACTAATTTATTTCAGCCCTATATGGAATCAAGAAACGACACAATGCTTGCTTTGGGATATTATGCTAATGCTAAAATATTATTAGATAAAAAAGATGATGCAGCCTATCAATTATTGGTTAATGCTGTAAAAACAGGCGGTAAAAACTTTGAGCCTACATCTGAAGCTAAAGAATCTAAAATGATACTTGCCAACTATTATAGAACTTTAGCAGACAATGCATATAATGAAGAGAGATATAATATTGCCTATGACAATTATCAAGAGGTTTTAGTTTATAACCCTAATGATGCTAATGCTTCTTCAAGAATCATTGAAAGCGGTCTTAGAGCATATAGCACTATAGAATCACTTGAATATACTATAGCAGAGAGGGAGAGAAACCTTTTATCTACAAGGTATTCAGAACATTCAGCACATGCAGAGCTTGCTAATGCCTACTATTATTTAGCTAATAGATATTATGGCATAGCTATGGCTAAACAAGATGATAGTGAAAGATATGTAGTTAGCGAGAAGAAAAGAGAAGACGGATTTTATTTGTATTTAAATAAGTCTTTTAATACTATAGTAGATAAAGCAGTTTCTTATATGGATTTTGCCATATTTCTTTATCCTGATGAAGAGAATTACTATATAAAAAAGGCTGAAATGCTTACCTTTGCAGAAGCATTAAAGATGCAGGTTCTTCAAAGCGATAAAACATATAAAAGCATAATGGAATTAGTGCCAAGCTATAAAGACAATAATGTAAATAATGATAAATATATAGGTTACAATCAATTAACCCTCCAAACACCAAATTTAGAAAGCGAGATAATTGATGCCCTTATAATGGCTAAAAGTAAGATAAAAACTAAGCCTAATGTTGTATCTATAATGCTTGCAAACTCATATTTAATAAACGGCAGATACTCTGATGCGGCTAATGAATATAAAGAAGCAGAAGCGTTATTAAACAGTGTTGGAAGTGAAAAAAGCAAGGCTTGGTATCATTTCTTTTATGGATATTCTTTGTGGATGAACAATGATATTAACGGTGCTTACAGAGAATATGACAAGGCTAGAGAGATTTTTGAAAAACTTGGAGACAGCGAAGCAGTATACAAAATAGTAGGCTACACTTCTGTAGCTGCCATAGAGCAAAAAGACTACACTAAAGCAATAGAATCACTTCTTGAAAGAAACACTATCATCACAAACAATGTAGAGCAAAATGAACTTAATGAACTTCTTATTGCTGCTTGCTACTTAAAACTTGAAGATTATAATAATGCCTTAAAATACTGTGATAATGTGAAGGTTAAAATAGACAGTTTAGATTCTTCTTCATATAACCCTAATTATGTGAGCATTACTTTATATGGTGCTAATATTAATATTGTAAACTTGGGACTTGCTTCTTTTGGAGGATATATACCGGGTGAGCCTCTTAATGTTGATAAACAGCAGATGCTTTATTCTATATATCAAGAGCTTTATGAGAAGATGGGAAGATATTCTGAAGCAAGAGACGCTTTAGCTTCTTATAGAAATTATATTATTAAAGATAAACCAAAAAAATCAATACAGCCTCTAATGCTTGCTACCTACTACAATAATGAAGGTTATTTATATTATAGGCAGGGTTCTGTTTCTAATTCTGTTATCTCTTTTAGAAAGTCTATAGAAGAATATAGAAAAACTATAAACTCTAATGCTCTTAATAATAACCCTAGTTTAATATACGAAAATGCTCAAAATGATGCTAAAAACTATTTGAGTTTATCATCGCTTTATTTAAGATATTTATCTCAAAATGATTTAACTGCTATGAGAAGAGACTTTTTTATGGAATTATTCACTACTGTAAAAACTCTTCAAGAACTCTCTACTAATAACAGCGTAAGCACTAAAGACAGATTATTATTATATTCACATATAGCAGCTTTTCAATATATAATGGCTTTGAAGCTTACTTCTGAAGCTAATGATTTGATGCTTAACAGAAAGAAAAATGACGGTTCTTTGGATATGAGCATGCATGATGTTAATGTTCAAAGACTTTATATGTTAAAAGATGCCATAGACAGATATAAATATATTCTCTCATCAAACTCAAACTTCCCTGTGGATTTGAAGACTGATATAATTATTCGCTATAATTTGGCTAAGGCTTATGAGCTTGCGGGCAATATTGAAGAGGCGGCGAGGGAATATATATCTGCTTTTTCTAAGGCGAAAGTAAATGCTTTTGCAGTTGAGGAGATTGCTATACTTACAACTTTAATAGATTTTAGCGAGAAGTATAGGGATATTTATCCTGATAGTCTTGATGAGCCTGTAATGTATGTGTTTAGAATATTGCAGAGAATAAGAGAAAGTGTGTTTATGATTACTTTTGTAGAGGAAAATAATCTCATACTGCAGGATGCTAGATATAAAGTTATAGAGTTTTTGGAAGGCAATTATCCTGATGCGAGCATTAATATACTTGCTATGTTTGATGCAATAGACATGCGTAGAAAGTTTTTAGATAAAAGGCTCTATACACTAGGCGAGAATAATTATTATCTTAGAGATTATTATAAACTATATGAAAAAGCACTTTATGCCTATCAAAAATATTTATCAGCAGTAACAGCTGCTTATGATAAAAAATTAGAAGCCTCATCTCTAAAAGAAATTACAGAGTATGAAAAAGAAGCTATTAAAACTTTTGAAAATACTCCTATAAAAAATATAGTAATTTGTGATGTAAAGGCTACTGATATAGATAAATCAATGCGTAGTGATGAAACTTTAATATGGGATACCTATTTGGGGTATAGATTTGTGAGGGAGAACAAAAAGACTTATTTTTATTATCAAACTAATGACTTAATAAAGACAAAAGATTATGTTACTCATATTGGAGAGAGTCCTATTGTTTTGAGCAGTAATAATAACGCATTTGTGCGAGAGCTTTATGATTCTACTGAATATATGCTTCCTCCAAAGGTTGCTTATGTTGACAGTAAATTAATTTCTTTTTATAGAGTTAATAGAAATGACAGAAAAAACATAGATATGACAGCCTCTTTATCTGCAGCAAGCAACTCTCTTACTACAAATAATATCAATGCAAGCTATTCTTCAAATAATGTAAGAGTGATGCAGGTTAATTATACTGATAATGTTGATGATAATGAAATTAATAATAATGAAGTAAGCACTAATAAATATAATATAGTTGTTACTACTACTAACAATGCTACTAATAACACCGCCCGCTCTACAAACAGAGTAAGAAAGTTTAGGTTTATACCTTTTGAGGATTTATTAACTAACTCCTATGTACCTTTAGTTGTGGATATTACAGACACTAAAGCTTCTGATATATCAAACCTAATGAAAAAGAATTTTTATATTCTTTATGCGGATAAGAAAACTTTTGATGAAAATAAAGAAGTATTAAAAGAAGTTAATAATATAGCATTAGTTGTAGGCAATTCTAACACATATTCAAGAATGATGTTTTATACTAATTATTTTCAGAGACTTGTAACTAATTCTTTGGAAGAGAGTATGCAAGGCTATGATAATAATTTATTTACAATATACGGAAAGCCTGACAACAGCATGACAACGCTTTCAAATGAAACTTATAATTTCAAAAGCCGTTTACTTGCGTCATATCAAAAAACACCTTCTGTTGCTATGATTTCTAATATTATAAGCTATTCTCAAACTCCTAATGAAGTTATGCATAATTATGCTTATTTTATAGAAGAGAGATACAACCTTAAAGACACTAACACCGCATACACTCTCTCTGAAAATGGATATCAATACTTCACTAACTATTACAGCAATATAAGCGATTCTAATGCCTACTATTTTATGAAAGCTATGCTTCCTGTTTATAGAAGACTTGGAGATGAGGGGGCTGTTAAGGGTGCTAGAAGAGCCTTGCATTTTATGTACCTATACACAAATGAAAATTATCATTTAGTAGATGAATATTTTACACCTAGAACATTATCAAGATTCTTAAAGTCAGGGGAGACTGTAGAAAATAATGTGAGATATGTAAATTATATAGCTCAGAGAACTACAGGCACAAACAAAAACAAAATATTAGAAATAGCAGTGCTTTATGATTTGATATATGCTAAAACTCCTTTAGATAAAGTAACAAACTTGCTCACCCTAATGACAAATACAAACGAAATACTCACCGTTGCAAATACCATATTAGATAATAAAACTACAAATGAAGCTAATATATTCTTAACTATGGATTATATTTACGGCAATCAGTATATATTTGAGCCTAATACTATTTCATCATTTGCTAATTTATTTTATTCGCTTTATAAAGATAAGCCAAGTTATATATACGGGCTTTTAAATAAAATAAGAGTGCCAGAGAGTGATTTTAGAGAGAATATTTATAATGCATATAACATATTCAGCAATGAAAACACCAACACTATGTTTATATTCTATTCTTATGAAGATGATAAATATACCTCTTATAGTTTTGTTGTGGGTGATAAAGAAGTATCAAGAAACTCTCTTGTATCCATTGATAAAGTAAGAGATAGTTTAACTAGCTTTACAAATGCTGCTGATGCTAGAGAGAGAATGAGAGCATTAAGAAGATTAGAGTCTCAAATGCTCCCTTCAGATATATCTAAAAATGCCTCAAGGGTGAACACTGTTTATATTACAGGCTCTTATCCTAATTTGTTTACTATACCTTTCGCTTATTTTAATGATTTTAAGAATGCTGATGTTATTAAAATAAGAGAATTAAAATACGTGCCTATGGACGTTATTAATATTGGTAAAGTTAATATTAAATTAAACACTCAAACTAATTTTTATACATCATTAGAGAGTTTGGCTGTTGGTTATGCTAAGGGCAGCAGAAAAGTGCCTCTCACTCACTATATAGGAATAGATACCAACTACAATAAGCCTTATAGTAAAGAAGATATATTCTTGTCTCCTGCTAGAAATGCTGATATATTTATGTATTTGAATGATAGAAGTAATAATAAATTAATGTTTACATACAACACAGACTTATCTGGTGATTATTATACCACTATGAAATATTTATATATGAACTTTAATAATGGCGTTATAGATTCTTATAGATATATTAAAAATAATTCTGTAAGCCCTAATGTTATTAATGCTTCAGATATGAATACTTTATTTAAAAGAAGCTATACTTTATTTGATTATATACTTCCGGGAATACCAAAATAAAAGCATATTTTTAAGATAAAAACATAATTACACTTGCAAAAAATTATATTTGTTCTATACTTAACTATATATAAATATCATAAAAAGTAATATTATATTTAATAATATATAGGAGTATCAATGGACTTATTAGCACATATTTTAGCAACAGAAAACGATGAAAAATTTATTAAAAGCTTACTCTCCGAACTTTTTACGAAGGATGAGCAAGATATGATTCAACAAAGGCTTAGGATAGTCACCTTGCTAAGGAGGAAGATGCCGCAATATGAAATAGCAAAAAGCTTAAATGCTAGTCTTTGTTCCATTACAAGAGGGGCAAAGGAGTTAAAAAAACAAGATAGTGCTTTAGCCGTTATAGTCGATAAATACCTAATGAACAATAAAGAGTTCCAGGAATCATTAAACAAGTCATAAAAATAATAAACTAATCTCATCTGCATAATTAAAATAATTTTCTTTTATAGATAAATATTCATCTGTTATAAGGAAATAGTTTTTGTTGTCTTTTATAATGGATGAATATTTGTCTCTAAAATTTTCTTTAAATAAATTATTATAATTATTTATGTCTATACCCTTTACAGTTCTTAGAGAGAGAAATATAAGCTCTTTTTTTTGAGTTTCTTTGTCTATATATTCTATTTCTTTAATGGGTTTTTTATTTTGTTTAGTGTGTTCGATATATGTTTTTACACTTTTTATGTTTTCGTATCTCTTGTTGTTATAATACCCAACAGCAGAAGCCCCTAAGCTCAAATAATTTTTTAGTTTCCAGTAGTTTGAATTATGTATTGACTCATAATTATTAATAGCATAATTTGATATTTCGTATCTCATAAAGCCCAAATCTTTTAATGTGTTTGAAGCTGTTTCATAATATTCTACACTTTCCTCTTCTTTTGGAAGATAATCCTTCCATTTCTCTTCTAATGATTTTGTTAGCTCCAAATAGTAAAGCGATATATGTTTTGTTTTGGGTAGTAGTTCTAATGCTTTTATAATGTCTCTTTTTGTTTGAAGTTTATCATTTAGAGGGAGGCCTGATATAAAGTCAAGAGAAATGTTTTCTATGCTAGATGCGTTTAAAAGTTTTAGAGCATTTACTATCTCGCCTAATTCTGTGTGCCTGTTGATTAGATACAAAGATTTTTCATTGAATGTTTGAAGGCCTAAGGAGATTCTTATATTTTCTACACTCTCTAAAAAATTAATATATTCACCATTTATATCATTAATGTTTGATTCTATAGTTATTTCTTTTATTAGTTTTATATCTTGATAATTTTTAAGAATATTTAATATGTTGTCTAGTAAATATTTAAGTAAATTAGCGTTTAATACTGAAGGCGTGCCTCCTCCAAAATATATTGTATTTATCTCTTTTTTATAATCATTTATCCTTAATTTTAATTCTGCAATTAATGCCTCAACATAGTTTTTATATATTTCTCTATCATTCATATTAACAACAGAATAAAAATTGCAGTAGCTGCATTTGTATGTGCAAAAGGGTATATGTATGTAGAGTCCAGACATTAGTTTAAGAAATCTTTAAGAGAGTTATATCTTTTGGAGTGCATTTTTTWAAGAGCCTTTTTTTCTATTTGTCTTATGCGTTCTTTGGTGAACGAATACTTCTCTCCAACTTCTTTTAATGTTTTTTTCTCTTGGTCAAGACCGTATCTTGCGTTGATTATCTCTTTTTCTATATCAGAAAGCTCTTCCATAGCAATTTTTAACTCTTCAGTAAGCTCTTTGTCAGATAAAATATCCTCTACAGTTTTGCTGTTTTTATCTTCAACCACATCAACTAATCTGTCTTTAACCCCATCCATATTAAAGTCTTTTTCAAGAGAAACATATTCATTGTTCATAGCCATAATATTTCTAATTTCTTTAGGCTCTTTTTTTAATATAGAAGCCAAATCTTCAACATCAGGCATATGACCAGTTTTGTAGTAGCATTGATGAACAGCCCTCTCCAAATCCACCAAATCCATAGCCTTGTTCAAAGGAAGCCTTATGAGTCTTGATTTCTCATTGATAGCCCTTAATATACTCTGCCTTATCCAATAAACAGCATAAGAAATAAAATGATATCCTTTGTCAGGGTCAAACCTGTCCGTTGCTATTATAAGCCCTAAATTGCCTTCACCAATTAAATCTTCTAAAAGTAAACCGCTGTTTTTATACTGTTTAGCAATGCTTATTACAAATCTTAAATTGCTTCTTATAAGTTTAGCCCTAGCCTGAGAATCTCCCTTTTTTAGCCTTTGAGTTAATTCTATTTCCTCTTCTCTTGTAAGAAGTTTCTCTCTCTTAGCATCTGCAAAATATAAAGATATATTATTATTTTCTTCTATATTAGTCTTTGTTTTACTGTTTGGCATTTAATTTTATGCTGTCCTTTACAAATATCTATTAGCAAGATCATGTACCACAGAATGATTAAAAGAATGCGAAGATTTATTCGCCACAATCTTTCCTATTACAGGTCTTCCTAATATATATAAGTCTCCTATTATATCCAAAATCTTATGTCTTACAAACTCATTATCGAAATGAAGTTTTGTATTAATAACCTTACCATCGCAAAGCAGTATATGACTTCCTATCATACCGCTTCCAGCCATACCCATCTTTTGAGCATAATCAATATTGTCTATAGTGTTAAAAGACCTAGCCCTTCCTACTTCATCAGTGAATTGGTCAAAATTATCAAACTTATATGTGTATTCCTGAACTCCAATACTTCCTGCAAAATCTATACGCAAACTCACCTCAAGCCCATTGTATGGAGAAAGTATTATATAAGTTTCATTATCATTAACATTTCCATAGGTTAGAGTTTCATCTATCACTATAGGCTCTATATAATCATCTTGCTCAACAAACCCAGCCTCTTTCAAAGCATCGCAAAATACCAAAGCAGAACCATCAACATTAGGAACCTCTCCGTCGCATTTTACTATAAGGTTAGTTATTCCCATCATATGAAGTGCTGCCAAGAAATGCTCTGTTGTTTTTATATATCTGTTTCCTGCTACTAACGCTGTAGAGTTTACCGCACCAGATTTATCTTTTGAAAGTATATTGGTATGGTCTAGTTTTATTTGCGTGTTTGTATTAATATCCACAAAAACTATGCCAGTATTTACTTCAGCAGGCACTAAAGTAAGTGCTGTTTTTCTTCCTTCCATTAATGCAAAGCCACTTACAACTATACTTTTAGCAATGGTTCTTTGTTTTACTTTATATTTGTTGTTAGTTTTATGGTGATGAGTATTGCTGTCGTTTGATGTATTATTTTCTATGCTGTTTTCATTTTTTTTAAATACTTCATCGCAAGAAGATAATAGTTTACTCACACTAATAGGCTTTTCTAAAAAGTCATAAGCTCCCATTTTTGTGGCTCTTACAGCAGTTTCCACCCCAGCATGTCCGCTCATCATAATAACATTAGTGTCAGGATATTTTTCTTTTATATTTGATAATATATCCAAACCGTCTACATTAGGAAGCCATACATCTAAAAACACTAAATCTATTTTTTTGTTATCAAATGTTTTTAAAGCTTCCTCATAGCTATTTGCAATATCAACATCATAGCCTTCATCTTCTAATACATTTTTGCATGCATTTAAAATATCTTCTTCATCATCTATTATTAATACATTATTCTTCATCATAATTCAATTTTCCTATCTAAATATAATATTATATTAATCATATAAAATCAATATATTATATATATAAATTATCGGAATTATGTTAATAATATATATTTTTCATAATGTTTCAATATTTTATATTACTTATTTATTAGATTTTCCTAGTTTCTTGAGTAAAACGATTAATTGTTCACTTTCTTCATCGGTTAAAGGATTTAATTTTTCTAAAAAATCAGCATGTATAGGAAATATATTTTGCATAATTTTTTTACCTGTTTTAGTTAAAGATATTTCTACAAATCTTTTGTCTAATTCACCCTCTTTTTTAGAGATATATCCTCTTTTTATAAGTTTGTCTATTGTATATGCCGTTGTAGCTGTGGTTAATAATATTTTTTCGGACAACTCTTGTACATTTACAACACTTTTTTTGTTGTATAAATATTCTAAAGCCCCAAACTCACTTCCTGAAAAACCAAGAGATTTTATATTTGCTTTTACTTTTTTTATATAGGCATTATGAGCTTTAGATAAAATTACGACAAGTTTTAAACTATTATTAGTATTCATATAAAGCTTCCTAAAATATTTTTTTGAATTATATAAAAAATTATGTAATTTGTCAAAAAAAAAATTCTATAAATTAGAAATAATGAAAAAATATTTTATAGAATTGAAGTTTTTATTGACAACGGAATATTTTTTGACTATATTATATATAAATCAATTAGAATTCTAATTGATTTATATATAATTATCCTTAAGTATATGTGAGGTATTTTATGATATCTGGTGAATCATTTTGGGATGATAATATAAAAAGAGATATGCAATACATACAAATAGGCAATAAGAAGGTATATACATACAAAGAAAATCCTAATAGTATGTATGATATATTATTAAATAGTGCTGATAAGTATAAAGAAAAAATAGCAATAGTTGATAGTTACGGAAATAAATATTCTTATATTCAATTATTAAAGCTTGTAGATGAGTTCGCTTATTATTTGAATAAAAAGATTGGTGTGGGCAAGGCAAGTAAGGTTGGCATATTATTATCTAATAGAGTAGAGTTTTGTATTAGCATTATGGCATTATCTAAGTTATCTTCTATTTCTGTAATATTTCCATCTAAATATAAGGCATCTGAAGTTAAGTCATTGTATGAAAAAATTTCTATAGATTGTTTGATTGTTGAAGATTTATATTTGGATTATTTTGCTGATGAAGAGAAATTAAATAAAGTAGTATGTAATAATGATTATGGGTTTAATTATATATATGATAATAACTTTTCGTTTAATAATGAAGATATAGTTTCGAGAGATTTACAAGATGATGCTATTATAATGTTCACATCTGGCACTACTTCTAAGAGCAAGGCAGTATTATTAAAGAATTATAATTTAGTTCATGCCATTATAAGTTACAATAGGATTTTATCTATCACAGAGAAAGATATATCTATAATAGCTACACCGATTTATCATATAACAGGCATTATAGCATTATTTGGACTTTTTATTTATTCTGGCGGACTTTTATTTTTAAAGAAATCATTCAATGCCAAAGAAGTATTAGACAGTGTATTAGAAAATAATATAACATTTATACATGCATCTCCAACAGTATTTGCTCTTATCATAGAGTTAATGGATAGTTATCCGTCTCTTCCTAGTTTGAGAAGTTTTGCTTGCGGAAGCAGTAATATGACACCAAATAATATTTTAAAAATAAAAGAATGGCTTCCTCAGGTAGACTTTCATACTGTATATGGTCTCACAGAAACATCTTCTCCGGGCACTATATTTCCTATAGGGGCAGCAGACAGTAAGTATATAGGTTCATCTGGATTACCTATACCGGGATTTGATGTAAAGATAGTAGATGAAGAGTTTAAGGAATGTAATTTTGGAGAGGTTGGCGAGATATGCGTTAGTGGAGCTGTTGTATTAGAGAGATATTACAATTTGGATAGTGACAGCATAGTAGACGGATGGTTAAAGACGGGAGATATAGGGTATTTGAATGAAGATGGATATTTATATGTGGTAGATAGAAAAAAAGATTTAATTAATAAAGGCGGGGAGAAGATTTGCAGTTTTGATGTTGAGAATGAGATATCTAAGATTGAGGGTGTATTAGAGTCTGCAGTAGTTGCAAGATTAGATGATAAATATGGAGAAGTTCCTGTTGCTATGGTAAGACTTATGTCTGGATATAGTTATAGTTATGAGGACTTTTATAATATTTTAATTAAAAACTTAGCTAAATATAAAGTTCCTGTAGATATTATATTTACAGATGAGCTTCCAAAGACTGCAAATGGTAAAGTAGATAAAAAAGAAATAAAAAAAATTTTTAATAAATAAAAAAAAGAAAAAGGAAAGGATTGTATGTTAAAAAATAATTTTATAACAGCACAAGAAGCAGCAGAAATAATTGAGGATAATAAAACTATATGTACTATAGGTATGACACTAGTAAGTGCCAGCGAGTCTATATTAAAAGCTTTAGAGAAGAGGTTTTTAGAGACTAAACATCCTAGCAATCTTACTTTATTACATTCTTGCGGTCAGAGTGATAGAAAAGACGGTATACAGCATTTTGCTCATGAAGGTTTTGTTACAAGAATTATAGGTTCGCATTGGGGATTGCAGCCAAGATGGATGGAGATGATTGCCAACAATAAAGTAGATGCTTATTGTATGCCTCAAGGACAAATAGCTCAGCTTTATAGGAGCATGGCTTGCGGCTTGCCGGGTAAAATATCTAAAGTTGGTTTAAAGACATTTGTTGATCCTCGAGTGGAGGGAGGAAAGATGAATGATAGAACCAAGAAGATTGATAAAGAGATGTCTGAAATTATTATGATAGATAATGAAGAATATATATTATACAAATCTATACCTATAGATTATTGTATAATAAGAGGAACTGTATGCGATGAAATGGGCAATTTAACAACAGATGAAGAGGCTATGAAGTTGGAAGTATTACCTGCTGTATTGGCTGCAAAGAGATTTGGCGGAAAGGTAATAGCACAAGTTAAGCATGTGGCAGAAACAGGAACATTAAATCCAAAGAGCGTTACAGTACCCGGAGTATTTATAGATCATATAGTAGTTTGTGATAATCCTTTTGAGGATCATAGACAAACATCTTCTTGGTATTTTGATCCTTCTTATAGCGGTCAATTAAGAGCACCTCAAAGTAATATACAGCCATTAGAGTTTAGTGTTAGGAAGTTTATAGGACGCAGGGCTTGTATGGAAATAAAGGCTGGAGATATTATCAATTTAGGAACTGGTATACCTAATGATGTTGTTGGAAAGATATGCAATGAAGAGGGAGTTTCTGATGACATTATGATTACAGTAGAATCTGGAATATATGGTGGAGTGCAAGCTAGCGGTATAGATTTTGGTATAGGAAAGAATCTATACGCTATGATTACGCATCATGAACAGATGGATTATTATAATGGAGCGGGCGTTGATGTTACATTTATGGGGGCTGGTGAATTAGATCAATATGGAAATGTTAATTCTACTAAGATGGGAGACAGATGTACTGGAGCTGGCGGTTTTATAGATATTACTCAAAACGCTAAAAAGGTAGTATTTTGTGCTACTTTTACGGCTTCTGGATGTGAGTATTCATTTGAGAACAATCAATTAAAGATATTGAAAGAGGGCAAGATTAGGAAGATGGTTTCTAAGGTTGGGCAGATATCTTTTAATGGAGAAATAGCTAGGGCTAAAGGTCAGAAGGTTATTTTTGTAACAGAGAGGGCTGTATTTGAGATTGTAAAAGAGGGGGTTGTGCTTACAGAGATAGCTCCGGGTATAGATTTACAAAAGGATATATTGGACCTTATGGATTTCAAGCCTATTGTTGCTGAGAATTTAAAAGTAATGGATTTAGATTTATTTAACATTAATGGTAAGTCTAATTTGAAAGAAAAAATTATTAATAAAAAATAGGGGGAAATTAGATATGTCTAAGATTTTAGAGGGCAAGGTAGCTATAGTTACTGGTTCTGGAAGGGGGCTAGGAAAAGGGATAGCGAAGAAATTAGCTGAGAAAGGTGCTAAGGTTATAGTTTCAGATGTTATTATAGAGAATGCTAAGGAATGTGTTGAAGAGATAAAAAGAGATGGGGGAGAGGCTTTATGCGTTGCTTGTAATATTGCAAAGTTGGAAGATGTTTGCAATATATATGCTGCTGCTATTAAAGAATATGGAAGCGTTGATATAGTTGTAAATAATGCTGGTATTAATAAAGATGCTATGCTTCATAAGATGACAGATGAGCAGTGGGATAATGTTATAGCAATTAATTTAACAGGAACTTTCTATATGACTAGAGAGGCTGCTAAGATAATGAGAGAGAAGGGATATGGAAGAATTATCAATATTTCTTCTATGAGCTGGCTTGGTAATATTGGTCAGGCTAATTATGCTGCTTCTAAGGCGGGAGTTATTGGTGTTACTAAGACTGCTGCTAGAGAGTTAGCTTCTAAGGGTATCACTTGCAATGCTATTTGTCCCGGTTTTATAGAGACAGATATGACAAGAGGCGTACCAGAGAAGGTATGGGATATAATGATTAGCAAGATACCTGCAGGAAGGGCTGGAAGTGCTGAAGATGTTGGAAATATGGTTGCTTTTTTAGCATCTGATGAGGCTTCTTATATAAATGGGCAGATAATAGAAGTTAGCGGAGGAATGATATTATAATTTTTATATAAATCAAAGGAGTTAATTATCATGAATAAAAAAATAGTATTAATTAGCGGGGTTAGAACTGCTATTGGCGAGTTTATGGGAGGTCTTAGTTCTATAAATCAAATAGATTTAGGCGGTATTGTTATTAAAGAGGCTGTAAATAGAGCTAAGATATCTAAAGAAAAAGTAGATGAGGTTATAGTAGGTAATGTAGGACAGATAGCTGACAGCGGATTTATAGCAAGGGCAGCAATGTTTAAGGCTGGATTAGAAAAAGAAACTACAGCATATAGCGTTAATAGACAATGCGGAAGCGGATTACAAGCTATAGTAGACGGAGCTTTAGAAATAATGACAGGCAATTCTAATGTTGTAGTTGCATGCGGTACAGAGAATATGTCAAGACTTCCTTATTATGTTACTAATGTTAGAGGCGGCTATAGAATGGGTCATCAGCAATTAGAAGACGGTCTTATAGATATATTAACTTGGCCTTTAGGACCTTATCATAATGGTACTACTGCTGAGAATGTTGCTGATAAATATTCTATAAGCAGAGAGGATCAAGATAAGTTTGCTTTATCAAGTCAGGAGAAGATGATAAAAGCACAAGATGAAGGCAAGTTTAAAGAAGAGATAATACCTGTAGAGGTAAAGACAAAAAAAGAAACTATGATTATAGATACAGATGAGCACCCTAAAAGAGGACTTACTTTAGAGAAATTATCTAAGTTAAAGGCAGCTTTTAGAGAGGGCGGTTCTGTTACAGCTGGTAATTCATCTGGTATAAATGACGGTGCTGCTGCTGTGGTATTAACTACTGAGGATATGGCTAAAGAATTGGGAGCTAAACCTTTGATGGAGTTTGTGGGTTATGCTGTGGCTGGTAATGAGGCTGAATTGATGGGATTTGGTCCTGCTTTATCTACTAAAAAACTATTAAAAAAACTTAATATGAGTATAAAAGATATTGATTTGGTAGAATTAAATGAGGCTTTTGCTTCTCAGAGTGTGGCTGTTATCAGAGACCTTGGTTTAGATGAAAGTATAGTTAATGTTAATGGGGGAGCTATATCACATGGACACCCTGTTGGTGCTACTGGATGTATATTAACTGTAAAAATGATGCATGAAATGAAGAGAAGAAAATCTGAGTTAGGTTTGGTAACTATGTGTATAGGCGGCGGTCAAGGAATTTCTGCTATATTTAGAAATTTGCAATAATAATAATAATAATATTATTAGGAGTATAAATTATGGAAAAGAAAGTTTCTGTTATAGGTTCAGGATTGATGGGCAGCGGCATAGCTCAGGTGTTTGCATATTCTGGATTTTCTACTACTTTAATTGATATTAAAGAAAGTCTTGTGGAAAATGCTCTGAGCAAAATAGAAAAACAATTAGAACGTATGGTAGAAAAAAATAAATGTTCTAATGATGAAAAAAATGCTGCTTTATCAAGAATTAAAATTTCAACCAACTACGATGACGCTAAAGATAGCGATTTAGTTGTAGAGGCTGTAAATGAAAATATGGAGATAAAAAAAGAAGTTTTTAAAAAGCTAGACAGTATATGCGGTGAAAACACAATACTCGCTTCTAATACTTCTACTTTATCTATAGCTTCTTTAGCATCTGTAACTAATAGAGCAGATAAGGTGATAGGGATGCATTTTTTTATTCCAGCACCTGTGATGAAATTGGTTGAGATAATACCTTCTATTAATACTTCATCAGAAACTTTAAATTTTATTAAAGAGGTGTCTGATAAATTAAATAAAGTTTCAGTAACAGCTAAAGATTTTCCGGGCTTTATTGTTAATAGAATATTTGTTCCTATGTGGAATGAAGCTATGTTTTTAGTTATGGAGGGCATAGAACCAGAAGATATAGATAATGCCATGAAATATGGAGCTAATTTACCTATGGGACCTTTAGAGTTGGCAGATTTTGCCGGACTTGATACTGTGCTTTCTGTAATGAATACATTATATGATGGGTTTAAAGATTCTAAATTTAGACCATGTCCTCTTCTTGTGAAAAAAGTTGAATCTGGTAATTTGGGAAGAAAAACAGGAAAAGGCTTTTATGATTATAAATAAACATTATTCAAGGATATTATTATGAAAAAAAGTACAAAAATATTGTTTATACTATTTAATATTTGTTATTTTCTATTTGACTATGTAATAGTAACAATTATACCTAATCCTATATTATTTGGATGGTTGCCGCTTCAACTTTGTATATTGTTATTCTTGCCTGTGCCTGCTTCTATAGTTTGGGGATTGTATTTTAATGCATTCTTTAAAACACAAGAGCATGTTAATTATTCAAAAAAACAATAATTTGGGAGAAAAAAAACTATGATGAATTCAATTCTTATTTCTATTGGTATATTAATATATTCTGTATTTATAGTTTTCCATGGGTTTAGAACTTTTAAAACTACTAGCAAATCATCTGAAAGTTTCTTTACTGCTAATAGGGGATTAAATCCATTTATACTATTATGTACTACTTCTATATCAGTATTTTCTGCTTTAGCTTTTTATGGGGCTCCTGCAGGAATTTATAAAGATGGTATAGGCTTCTATTCTAATACTGGAGGAATGGTAGCTGGTTTAATGTTCGTAATGCTTGGATATA
The DNA here is from genome assembly GCF_009755885.1 of Brachyspira sp. SAP_772. NCBI lineage: Bacteria > Pseudomonadati > Spirochaetota > Spirochaetia > Brachyspirales > Brachyspiraceae > Brachyspira > Brachyspira sp. SAP_772. The sequence goes on from NZ_VYIX01000002.1 coordinate 824,235, forward strand.
GATTATGGATATTAGGTAAGGAGTATGGTTTCAGCACTCCTGTTGATTTCTTGAGATCTAGATTTTATTCTGAGTTTTACGGTATATTAATAGCTGTGGTATTAATAGTATTTATAGTTCCTTATGTAGCAATGCAATTAATAGCAATAGGTGATGCTGTAGTTGTAACAACTAATAGTTTAGTTCCTTATGTAATAGCTGTTGCTGTTGGCACTATAGTAGTATCATTACACATTATAGGCGGCGGTATGGGCGGCGTAGCTTGGATGGATACTTTCCATATGATATTGGGATTTGGTACTTTAATTATATTGATATCATATCTTACTATCAAACATTTCCCTGACGGCGGATTTGCTCAAGCTGTAAAAATTATAATGGAAAATCCTGAGACTGCTCCTATTTTATCTATGCCCGGACCTAGGGGTACTTTTAATTGGCAAGGTATGATAGGTAATGCTTTAACTGGAGCTATAGCTACTGTTGTATGGCCGCATATATTTATGAGAACTTTCGTAGCTGCTAATAAAGATAATTTTAGACAAATGTCTTGGGCTATGCCTTTATCATATGTTTTAGTTTATACTCCTATAGTACTTATAGGTGCTATATTAGCTCCTGCTATATTGGGACCTAATTTCCCTCAGCCTGATAATGTTGTAGCTGTTTTATCTACAGAGTTTGCTCCGCCTTTTGTATCTTTCATTTCTTTATTGTGTTTGTTTGCATTTGGCGTATCTACTGCTGACTCTTTATTGTTGTCTGCTTCTGCTATTGCTTCTAGGGATATTTATTTACACAAATTTAAAAACGATGTTACTACTTCTTCTAAAGATGTTGTAACTTTTGGTAGAATAGTATTATTTGGATTAATGATTATAACTTTAGTAATTGTAGCTATAAGACCTGCTTCTATTACAGATTATGCTTATAAATTGTCTTCTCCTTTCTTTGCTCAGATACTTCCAGAAACTATAGGAGGATTATTCTGGAGAAGAAGTACTAAAGAAGGTGCTATAGTTGGTACTATAGCTGGATTAATCACTGCTATAGTATTTACATTCTTTGTAGCTCCGCCTTTGGGTTTCTCTGCTCTTATATGGGCTTTAGTTGTTAATTCTATATTATTTATAGTTATTAGTCTTGCTACTAAATGTCCTAATGAAGTTGTAGTAAAATTCCATGATAGATTAGATTCTATTATATACTCTGGTGCTGAAACTTCTGCTATGACTGAAGATTCTATATCTAATATTATGAATAAATAATAGATAATTAAATAGAGAGAATAGATGCAAGAGAAAAAAATTGCATCTATTCTTTAATTATAAAAATTACGGTAAGTTTATGAATACAAATATTGAAAATGCAATGACTTTTAGTGTTTATGGTATAAAAATTAAACATCCTAATAATTGGAATATATTTATTAATAATCAGATGCCTTTTAAATTTGATAATGGTTTTGTAAAAATTGATTCTTCTGCTGTAAAGAAAAATGATTCCAGTATGATTTTAAGGTGGGTAAAGAGCGATAAGATTAATTCTATTGAGGATTATATAAATGAATATAAAAGACAATTTGATGTTAAAAATAAGAAATATAAAAATGATTTTTATCAATTGTTAGAATTAGAAAAAATAAATGATAATATGTATTTTTCTTGGGCTAGAATTACAGCAAATCATAGTATTTTTAGAATATTAAAAAATAATGAAACTTTTGATTCTTTGCAATTATCATTTTTTGATTCTAATAGCGGCAGATTAGTAATACAAACTATTACTACCGATACAAACAATATAGAAACAAAATTTCAATATTATAAAGACATGTTATTGCAGTTACAATGTGAATAATAAAAAAAATTAATATTAGGATATTTTATTTATGAAGAAAATAGTAATAATACCAGATTCATTTAAGGGTAGTGCTAGCAGTTTAGAGGTTTGCGAATGTATAGAGAGAGGGGTATTAAAGGCTGTTAAAGATGTTGTTATAAAAAAAATACCTATAGCAGATGGCGGAGAGGGAACGGTTGATAGTGTGATTTATGCTGCGGGGGGAGAGTTTATAAGAGTTGATGTAAAGAACCCTTTGGGAAGAACTGTTAATGCTAAGTATGGTTTAATAAATAATAATCAGGCGGTTATAGAGATGGCAGAGGCTTCTGGGATTACATTAGTAAACGAGAAAGAGAGAAACCCGTTAAAATCTTCTACCTATGGAACTGGGGAGCTTATAAGAGATGCTATTAATAGGGGAGTTAAAGAGATACTTATTGGAATTGGTGGAAGTGCTACTAACGATTGCGGTATTGGAATGGCTAATGCTTTGGGGTATAGGTTTTTAGATGAAAATGGTAAGGAGCTTGACAGTATTGCTGAGAACATGATAAAAGTAAAAAGCATAGATGACAGTAATGTTGATAAAAGGCTTTTTGACATAAAAATAAATGTGGCTTGCGATGTAAAGAATGTGCTTTATGGAGAAGATGGTGCTACAGCTATATATGGCAAGCAAAAGGGGGTTACTGAAGAGAGTTTTGATGTGCTTGATAATGGGCTTAAAAATATTGCTAGGCTAATAAAAGAAAAATATAAAAAGGAGATCGATTTTATAGAGGGAGCAGGTGCTGCTGGCGGTTTAGGCGGCGGGCTTATTGGCTTTTGTAATGCTCAGATTAAAAGCGGAATTGATGCTATGCTTGATATAATTAATTTTGAAAGAGAGTTAGAGGGGGCTTCTTTGGTTATTACAGGAGAGGGTGCTATTGACGGACAAACCAAAAAAGGAAAAGTGCCTGTGGGTGTTGCTAGAAGAGTAAAAAATTTAAACAAAAATATTTCTGTTATTGCTATAGTTGGAGATATTAGAGACGGTGCTGAGGCGGTTTATGATATGGGAATAGATTCTATTATGCCGGCTTTAAAGAGGGCTATGCCGCTTGAGGAGGCTATTGCTAATTCTAAGATTTTGATAGAAGATGCTTCTGAGAGGGCTTTGAGGTTTATTAATATCAATATGTGAAAAATTGTATTTAGCTGTTTGCATATGGGTTTTATTGTTGTATGTTTTTTCCTGTATGCAATAGCTTTTAATTTTATTTCAAAAAATTATTTATTATTATTTTATAAGTGTTATTTACAATTTATAAAAATATAATCACTTTAACACTTACTAAAGATTTTTGTATTTTCTAAATTTCTATTTTGAAGTTAATATTTTCGGGGACTAGCCCCCTGCGAAGCGTGCCCTTAGGGTACGTACCCCCAGTTCTTTTGCCGATAGGCACCTACTCGGTATTGGTATAAAAGAAGCAAAAGAACTGCATTTTATAAAATATAGCTTTTTATTTATAACAAAATATAAATATTATTTTATATACTCCAAATATATAAAGCTAAAACACTTGCACTTTTTGGTTCTTTTGACGAAGTCCGCAGAGCGAAGGCGGGAAAAAGAACAATAATTTTTTTATCTTTTTTTATTTGCAGGGCTTTGCCCCGCACCCCACTTCTTTTATTGGTATAAAAGAAGCAAAAGAACTGCATTTTATAAAATATAGCTTTTTATCTATAACAAAATATAAATATTATTTTATATATTCCAAAATATAAAGCTATAGCATTTGCACTTTCGCGAAGCGTGCCCGAAGGGCGAAAACTTTGACGAAGTCCGCACCGCGACCGAAGGAAGTGCCTGTGGGTGCGAAGGCGGGAAAAAGTTGAATAAAAATATAAATTATAGTTATTTAAATATATACTAAAAAACTTAAAAATTTTATTCTTCTTTTTCCTGTTAGCAAATTCATCATTATTAAATTAAAAACCACAAAAACATTCTAAACTATATTAATAATCTAAATACTCATTCTACATTATTGATTTTATATTTTTTAGATTTATAATAGTAAACATAATTTAATTAACATATTTATTTAAAATTATAATAACAAGGAAACCCACTATGAACAAAATTATACCTTTCTCGCCGCCGGATATTACAGATAATGAAATTGAGGCTGTAGTTAATGTTTTGAAGTCTGGATGGATTACTAGCGGACCTGTAAACAAGGAACTTGAAGAAGAGCTTTCTAAATATATAAATGTTAAGAGGGTAAAGTTATTATCTAGTGCTACTATGGCTATGGAGTTAGCTTTAAAAATATTTGGGGTTACTGAGGGCGATGAGGTGATAGTGCCTGCGTATACTTATGCTTCTACTGCTAATGTGGCTATACATTTGGGAGCTAAGGTTGTGTTTATTGATGCGGCTGATAATGATTTTAATATAGATTTAGAAAAGCTTGAAAGTGCTATTACAAGTAAAACAAAAGCTGTTATTGCTGTTGATATTGGGGGTAAGCCTTGCAATTATGACGGCATTATAAAAATACTTGAAAAGAAAAAAGATTTATTTACTGCATTAGATACAAACAAATATCAAAAGCAATTAAATAGGGCTTTGTTTTTGCTTGATGCTGCTCATTCTATTGGTGCTGTTTATAAGGGAAATAGGGTAGGCTCTCAGGCTGATTTTTCTTCTTTCTCATTTCACGCTGTAAAGAATGTTACAACTGCTGAGGGAGGGGGATTGAGTTTTAATGATATTGGAGATATTAACGCTGATGAGATTTACAAGGAATTATCTATTTGGTCATTGAATGGTCAGACTAAGAGTGCTTTAGATAAAAGTAAATTAGGAAGCTGGAGATATGATATTGAGGTTGCGGGTTATAAATGTAATATGAGTGATATTCATGCGGCTATTGGTTTATCACAATTGAGAAGATATGATGATATGCTTAAAAACAGAAAAAACATTGTGAATATATACAACAGTGTTTTGGGTGCGAATAAAAAAGTTATGCTTCCTGTTTTTAAAGATGAGGAGGCTGAATCATCTTATCATTTGTATTTATTAAGAATTAAGGACTATGAGGAGGCTGATAGGGATTTGCTTATAGAGAAGATGGCAGAGCTTGGAATAGTGCTTAATGTGCATTATTTGCCTCTTCCTTTTCACAATGCTTATAAGGATTATTATAATAATGATTATAAGAATGCTTTTAATTTGTATAAGAATGAAGTGACTTTGCCGTTATACAGCACGCTTAAAGAGGAGGATGCTTTATATATTGCGAAGAATATTTTTAGGTATTTGGAGAGCAATTGAGCTTAGAAAGAGCGGTTGTGTTTTTTTATGTTTTTTGTTTGTGGGGACTAGCCCCCACACCCCCAGTTCTTTTATTGGTATAAAAGAACCAAAAGAACTGCATTTAATAAACTATAGCTTTTTATGTATAGCAAAATATAAATATTATTTTATATATTCCAAACATATAAAGTTAAAACATTTGCACTTTCGCGAAGCGTGCCCGGAGGGCAAAAACTTTTTGCGGCGGGAAAAAGTTGAAAAAAAAAACAAAAACTTATGACAAAATATAATTATTTAGGATACATTGAGAAATTATAATGTTTTATATTTTTGTTAGTTTGATTATTATTATAATAGCTATTTTTTTCTGCTATGAAATAAAAACACACAACACTAAAAAAATAAATAATAATCTGCAAATAATGCTCGCTGTTAAAAATTATGATAATGACCTAATTAACATAATAAAAGATGATGATGTTAAAGGAATAATCATTAACATAGCTGATATTAATACTATTGAAAGACTCATAAAAAATATAAAAGAAAATCTAAACAAAAAAATATTTATAGCATTAGACGAAGATTATAAGCCAACGCATAATTTGTTTTTTGACCAGCACTTTAAGGTTTATCAAAGCTATATTGGTGAGAGGCAAAGCGAAACTTACGCATACAACATCGCTAAAAAAAGAGCATCTGCCCTTAAATCTATGGGCATTAATATGTTTTTATCTCCTGTAGTTAATACTCTCTGTAATGAAAAATCTCATCTAAAAGAGCATATCTTCAGCGGCGATAAACAAATTGCTTCAAAGTTAATATCTCAAACAATTAAAGCGTATAAAGACAGCGGCGTCCTCACCGCCGCAAAATATTTTCCAAAATACTACGATGATGAGTTATATATAAATGATAATATAAAAAATGCTGAAAATATAATCGACTCTAAACAAACCTTTTTGTCGGCAATAGATAGCGACTTTTTTGTGATGAGCCATATTAAAAATGAAAAATTATACAGAGATTATCTTTTTAATAGCCTTCATTTTAACGGCGTTGTAATGACAGATTATATTAATAAATACTCTCTTATAAATAATAATTTGCTTAATGTTATTGATTATAGGTTTTATAAAGCAAACAGAGAAAAGATAAAAAACATTAAAACAGAGGACAGTGAATTATGTTTAAAAATTTCAAAGTTGTTAAGTCAATTATAATTTTATTTAGTTTTGTGATTATTGGGTTAGTGATTAATTCTTGCTCTAAAGATGAAGAAAAAAAAGCAGCGGATTTAAAAACAGAAGAAGAGAAATATATTATAGAATTAAAAAATAAATATCCCTATTTGTCTAACTATATAGATGAAGTTAATAGCATGAACGTTGAAGAAAGGCGTGGTCTTCTTACTATGGTGGGTATTACTGACACAGTATTAAGCGAAGAGACCATAAATACTTTAAAAGATAATCATATTGCCGGCGTTATACTTTTTAATTACAACATAGTAGATGAGGCTCAGCTAAAAAAACTCACATCAGACCTAAAAAAATATGTTAACAAAAATATGTTAATCTCTATAGACGAAGAGGGCGGCGAAGTATTTAGAATACCTTTTGACAAATACAAAAATATTTCAGCCAAAATGATAGGCGATAGCAATAGCAGCGAATATGCCTACAACATCGCCTACAACAAAGCAAAGTTTCTAAAAGAGATGGGAATTAATATGATATTAGGTCCATTATGCGATGTGCCAAGCAATAAAGATTCTTATATATATAATAGAAGCTTTTCAACAAATGTGGAAACGGTTTCAAAAATGGTAGAAGCTACAATAAAAGCTCAAAAAGATGCAGGCATTATAAGCGTTGTTAAACATTTTCCGGGTCATGGGGACACTTCAGTTAATTCTCATGATGAGTTTCCTGTAATAGATAAAACCTTAGAAGAGCTGAAAAATAAAGAATTAATACCTTTTCAAAAGGCTATAGATTTGGGAGCGGAGATGGTTTTGGTTGCTCATATAAAAAATAAATACATAGACGACACACTTCCATCAAGCATGTCTGAAAAATACAGAAAATTGCTTGAAGAAGATATGGGCTTTAAAGGCGTAATTATCACTGATGACCTTGTGATGACAGGAAAGATTAAAGGTACTATCAATTATGGAATAAATCTTACAAGCAATATTTACAAAAATGTAGAGGGCATGTTTAGAAATATTGAGCCTGATATAATTTCATGTGCTAAGGTATTAAAGATAATGAGAGAAAATACTTAACACATAAAATTATTATTTAATTATTAATTAGCTTTTTTCTTTTTTCTGTTGCTGTTTGGGTTTCTTTTATAAGTTAAAGTAGAATCTAAACCTTTATCAACAAACTCATTTATTATGTTTACTACGGTATGATATGTTACGTTGTATTGTTTAGCGATATCTGTATGTGTCAGGCCAGTATTCTTTTTCTCGTCTAAAGCTAATATAATATTTGCTCTCGATATCAACCTTTTAGATTTACCCTCATTCTTAATAAACTCTTTAATCTTTTGCTTTTCTTCATCCTTTAAAGATATTATGTGTTTAGTAGTTATACTCATTTTTTAAACCTCCAATTTTTATACTAAAACAACTAATAAAGATATTGTTTTAAGTTAAAAAAGATATTTAACTTAAGCCTATAACATAAAAACACAAAGAAAATATAAAAATACCATTTAATTCATACCATATTTAAATGGAAATATAACACATTATAAAAAAATATCAATATGAAAATAGTTACATGAAAATATGCTAATAATTATTGAATATCCAATAATTCAAAATTTACCTCCTTATATGTTGTTTTCATACCATTCAAATAATATAAACATATATCTTTAGTATTATGTAAAAAGTTTTCATCATTTATAGAAGATAAATTTATATTAATATTAACTATAGAGCATTTACTAGCGGCATATAAAATTGTATACGCACATACTATATCACTTATAACGCCCTCATTACCATATTTATGAATTATCTCAAAATGCTCTAATAACTCATAACAGCTTTTAAGTGTCTGAAGTGGGGGCTCTAATGCTTTTTTTGCTGCCTCAGAAATAGCGTTTTTTCTTATCTCTTTTTGTTCATCGGTGTCTTTAGGCAATTTGTATGCGTCCATAATTAATTGAAACATATCAGCATCTTTATCTACAATTTCTATTAACTGATTTTTTATTTGTTTTATATTTTCTACAGCGTTATTGAAAGCAGTTTGTGTTTCTTCATCTAGTTCTTTAAACTTTTTTTTGTTTACGGTGAGATGAGCAACCATTCCAGCCAAGGCACAAGCCAAGCTAGCGACAACAGCAGTAACACTTCCGCCGCCCGGAGCAGGCAATGATGAATCTACATCATTAATATAATCTAATACGCTTTTGTTTATAAGCTTTTCCATTTTTCAAAAATCTCCTTAAAGTTTCATATGATGTGTTATAATAATTTATTTGAGAGTTCAATATACTAAGAAATTCAGGTTTTGTCAAAATAAATTTATGTTGTTTGCGGTGCTTTGCCTCGCATTACAGTTCTTTTACGACCGTAGGAAGTGCCTTCGGTATTGGTATAGCAAAAAGACTGCATTTAATAAATTATAGTTTTTTATGTATAACAAAATATAAATATTATTTTATATATTCCAAACATATAAAGCTAAAACACTTGCACTTTTTGGTTCTTTTTGCTGCGGGAAAAAGAACAATATAATTAATAGTTTTTTTATTTGCAGGGCTTTGCCCCGCACCCCAGTTCTTTTATTGGTATAAAAGAACCAAAAGAACTGCATTCAATAAAGTATAGCTTTTTATGTATGCGAAAACATAGATATTATTTTATATATTCCTAAGTATAAGGCTATAACACTAGCACTTTTTGCAACTTTTTGCAGCGGGAAAAAGTTGAATAAAAATAAAAACATAAATTATAGTTGTTTAATATATACTAAAAAATTTTTATCTTTTTTATTATCTGCGGGGACTAGCCCCCGCACCCCCACTTCTTTTGGCGACCGAAGGAAGTGCCTGTGGGTATGACCCAAAGAAGCAAAAAGACTGCATTCAATGAATTATAGCTTTTATGCATATACAAAATATAAATATTACTTTATATATTCCAAAAATATAAAGCTATTATCACTTCCTTTTTAAGTGCTTAAACTGCTCCTTTGTCGCTTCTATTACCTCTTCTAATGTCATGCTCTCTCTGCCTAATGCCCTCTCTAATTCCTCCATCTTTTTACTCTCTTCAAGTAATGCTTTCTCTCTCTCCCTTTTTTGTTTCTGTAATTTCCTTGCTCTTTCTAATAATTCCTCTTCTGTGTAATGTGGCTTTATGAGTTTTTCTTTGTCTCCTTCTCTTAAATAGATTTTTAGAAAACTTAAAAAATCAAGCCATAATGTTGGTATGTTGTTTTTCTCTCTTGCTTTTAATTTCGCATATTTAATACATTCCCTCCAATCAAACTTTCTTTCGTTAAAAATCTTTAATAATAACTCTTGTTTTTCTTTGCTCTTAAAACCATATAGCTCAGAGATTTTGGAAGCGTTGTTGTAGGTGAAACTGTTAAACACTTGGCATAATTCTAAAACAAAAGTATCAAACTCTGAGAGAAAATTTTTATTAATTGTACTATTAGTTATATTATTATTTGTATTATTAATTATATTATTATCTTTAACTTTTTCTTTAATACTATCTAAGCAATTTTGATTATACTCTTTTATATTATTTTGTATTACGGTATCATCATTTAATTGAATTCTATTAGAAAGTTTTATGTTTTTAAATGAAAAGGCATCATCATTTTGTTTAATACTTCTATTTTTATTAATGCTTTCATTTTCTTTAGTATCTTCAATGTTTATATTATCAATTTCTTTATTTTCTAATTTTTTGTTTTCAAGATTATTTATATATATCTTTCTCTTGTCTACATTCTTCTCCTTTATATCATAAACCACCCTTATGTAATTATGCTCCTTTAACTCTGATATGCATCTCGATATGCTTACATTGCTCATAGAATACAAATTAGCAAAATAGGCGTTTGTAGCAAAACAGTAGCCTTTTTCATTGGTGAGAGCTGTAATTTCACCGTATATTAATCTTGTGAGAGGGCTTAATCTTTTGTCGTATCTAACATTTGCAGGTATTATGGCGTAATAGTTTTTTTTGTTATTCATTATGAAACCACCTATTAAATAATTTTCTTTATAATAAATTCAATTTTTATAATGATTTATAAGCTTGATTTTTGTATTTTTATGATTTTTTGTAAATTTTTTTCTAATTTTTTATGATTTTTCTTATAATTAATATGATTTTTATTACGATTTTTAATCATTAGGTATGAAAGACATAAATATCATGCTAAACTGTAAAAAAAAAGTAAAAAAATGTAAATAAATATTGACATTTCTTGAGATTTTTTGTATATTATAGTTAGGGAGTTTATTATTGATGGCTAAAAAAAGATATTCACTTATAATTATCGTTTTTGTAATGCTGTCTTCTGCATTGTTTGCTGATGATTGGATGGTTCCAGCTTCTTCATTGCCTCAAAAAGCCCAAGCCTTCATTGCTTCCACCTATCCGGGTGTTACAATATGGAAGGTAGAGCGTGATGACGGCAAGTTTGAGGTGGATTTATCTAATGGAGTTTCTATAGACTTTTTTATGAACGGCGATTGGAAAAGCATTGACGGTGAATATATGGGTGTGCCTAAGACTGTGCTTCCTGCCAATATAGCAAACGTTGTTGATAAGACCTATCCTTCTTCTATAATTATAGAAATAGAGAAAGAGTGGGGCAATTATAAAGTAAAACTCAATAACATGATGGAATTATATATTTCAGCAGATGGTCAATTAATGGGTCAGAAATTTGACGACTAAAAAAATAATCAAAAATAATACCAATTATATTTTAATAATATAAAATATATGTATGGCTAAAAATATAGCCTTTTTGCTTCTTTGGGTCACGCCTCCGGCACTTCCTTCGGTCGCAAAAGAAGTGGGGGTGTGTACCCTAAGGGCACGCTTCGCAGGGGGCAAAGCCACCACAAACAACAAAAAATATAAAAATTTTCTTGTTCTTTTTCCCGCCTTCGCACCCATACCTAAAGGTACTTCCTACGGTCGCCCTGAAGGACTCCCTTCGGTCGCAGGCACTTCCTTCGGTCGTGGTGCGGACTTCGTCAAAAGAACCAAAAAGTGCGAGTGTTTTTAGCTTTATATTTTGGAATATATAAAATAATATCTATGTTTTTATATACATAAAAAGCTATAATTTATTAAATGCAGTCCTTTTGCTTCTTTGGGTCACCAAAAGAAGTGGGGTGCGGGGCAAAGCCCTGCAAATAACACAAATTTAAAAACTAAATTTTGACAAAATTCAATTTTTTTAGTATATATTAGTGATTATATTTTATTAAATTTTTTTATTGTTCTTTTTCCCGCCTTCGCTGTGCGGACTTCGTCAAAAGAACCAAAAAGTGCAAATGTTTTTTTTATAAATATTAGGAATATCTAAAAATATAAAACAATATTTGTATTTTGATAAATTGAAAAAATTTTTAATATATATTTTAATAAAAGAAACGGAAAACTTAAATATGGAAAATATTAATGATGCTTTAGATTATCTATACTCTTTTATGAATAAAAAAAATCTTCATAAAAAAAATAATAATCATATAAGCAATGTAGAAAACATTTTAAATATATTAGGCTATAAACAAACTTTTAAAATAATACACATAACAGGCACGAAAGGAAAAGGCTCTGCTACTTTAAGTTTGGCTCATATGCTTAGCGCCTGCAATTACAAAACAGGTGCTTTTATATCTCCCCACATCATAAACGAGAGAGAGAGAATATCTATTAATGATGAATGGATTAGCGAGAATGATTTTATTTCTATAGTAAAAAAGATAAAGGGCATAATTGAAGAAAATAAGCTTGATGAGAGTATAACAGTTTTTGAGTTTTTTACTATAATAGGTTTGTATTACTTTTTTATTAACAAAGTGGATTATGCTTGTATAGAGGTTGGCATTGGAGGGAGGTTTGACTGCACCAATATTGTAGATTCTTCTATTAGCATATTAACTTCTATTTCTTATGATCATGTGGATATATTGGGAAACACCATAGAAGAGATAACTTATCAAAAGGCTGGCATTATAAAAAATAATTCTATAGTGATATCAGCAATGCAAGAGAAAAACTCTATTGAGATAATAGAAAATGTGTCAAAAGAAAAAAACTGCAAGCTATATGTATTTAATAAAGACTTTTGTTCTAATATAATAAAAAATACAAGCAAAATATTAGAGTTTGATTATATAGAAAAAGAAAACAAATATCATTTTACAACAACACTTTTAGGAGAACATCAAAGCGAAAATATAGCATTATCATTTAAGGCTTTTACATTGTTAGAAGATAAAAAAGAAAATATAGAAAAAGCAATAGACTCACTTCGCAATTTTAATATAAAGGCAAGATTAACTTTTATAGAGAGGAATCCAGACATTATAGTAGACGGTGCTCATAATGCGAAATCATTAAGCAGAATATTAAAGACTATTTATAAATGGTATGATAGTGTGGTGATATTATTTGCCCCTATAAGCGAAAAAGATGTCGGCGGAATGTGCGAGATATTAAAAGAGAGTGAAGACATAATTATAATAAGTTCTACGAAATCAAAATATAAAAACTCTGACAGTTTTAAAACTTATGAATATTTAAAAGAAAAAGAGAATGTGTATCATATAGAGAGTTTTGACTTGGCGGTAGAAGAGATGAAAAAGATATCTAAGGAGAAAAATATACCTGCATTAGTGATAGGTTCGCTTTACAGTGCTAGCGACTATATAATTTCAGAAGAAGGGTGAAGTTATATTTTTTGATGTATACTAAAAATTTTTAAGCTTTTTTATTATTTGCAGGGGCAAAGCTTTGCAAACAGTAAATTTGAAAACTTAAAATTTTTTTAATGTATATTTAAATAACTATAATTTATGTTTTTGTTTTTATTCAACTTTTTCCCGCGTACGAGCTGTACCACCTTGCCGCACGGTAATGCTATGCTTTAACTATAACTTCTTAGTAGTGCGGGGGAGTGCCTTTTAATGTACAATTAAATTATGAAATTTATAATAAAAATGCAGTCCTTTTGCTTCTTTGGGTCATACCCATACCTAAAGGTACTTCCTACGGTCGTCCTGAAGGACTCCCTTTGGTCGCAGGCACTTCCTTCGGTCGCCAAAAGAAGTGGGGGTGTGGGGGCTAGTCCCCACAAATAATAAAAAGATAAAAATTTTATTGTTCTTTTTCCCGCAGCAAAAAGAACCAAAAAGTGCGAGTGTTTTAGCTTTATCTTTTTGGAATATATAAAATAATATCTATATTTTCGTGTATATAAAAAGCTATACTCCTCCATGCCTTTTGGTTATAAATAATTATAAAACATAAGTATTTGATATAATTCTATAATAATTTAAACTACTATTAAGTCTTGACATTGGAGTAAACTCTAATGCTATAATTAAAACAAAAAAGACTAGGGGTAAATTATGACAATAGCTGAAGTAAGCAAAAAGACAGATTTATCAACCGATACTTTGAGGTATTATGAGAGAATAGGCCTTATACCAGAAGTAGAGAGAACCGAAAGCGGTATACGAAATTATACTGATTATGATATAGGTTGGATAGAGTTTGCTAAATGCATGCGAAGTGCCGGAATGGGTATAGAATCATTGATAGAATATAAAAAACTCTACAACAAAGGTGATGCCACAATAGAAGCAAGAAAGCAATTACTATTAGACCAGAGAGAGATAATAGAAACTAAAATTAATGAGCTTAAAGATACTTTAGAAAAATTAAATTACAAGATAGATAATTATGATACAAAGATGAGAGAGTGTGAAATAAAATTGTCAAAGAAATAATTAAATTAGAATGAGGATAAAAAAATGAAAATATTATTAAGTTTTTTAATTTTTATAATGACAGCATGTAATAATTCTATTTATGGAGATAGTACAACTATGAACACATTAAATAATTATGTTACCTTAACAATCAACAGCAAAGAATACAAATTAATATTGTATGATAATGACACAGCTAGAGATTTTTTAAGAATGCTTCCGCTCACAATTACAATGAATGATTTAAACAGCAATGAAAAATATCATAATCTAAGCACAACACTTACAACAAAAAGCGAAAGGGTAGGCAGTATAAAAAGAGGAGACTTTATGTTATACGGCAATAATTGTTTGGTTTTGTTTTATGAAAGTTTTTCAACATCATACAGCTATACAAGAATTGGATATATAGAAAATACAGACGGCTTAAAAGATTCGCTTGGAAGGGGGAGCATAGAAATAACTTTTAGTGCGAACTAGTTTTTTGAAAATAATATTTAAGAAAAAACTAAGTTCATAAAATAAGTTCATGCATAAAAGAGGATTTTTAAAGGAGTTTTGTATGAAAAAAGTAAAATTAAGTAATGGGCTTGAAATGCCTATACTAGGTTTTGGTGTTTTTCAAATACCAGATTATGAGGAATGTAAGAAGTCGGTACTTAATGCAATTGAGGCAGGATACAGATTAATAGACACAGCATCAGCATACAACAATGAAAAAGCGGTAGGAGACGCCATAAAAGAAAGCGGAGTAGACAGAAAAGAATTATTCATCACCACAAAATTATGGATAAGCGATGCTGGTTATGATAATGCTAAAAAGGCTTTTGAAGTTTCTATGAATAAGCTTAATTTAGATTATTTGGATTTATATTTGATACATCAGCCTTTTGGAGATTATTACGGCTCTTGGCGGGCTATGGAAGATTTGTATAACGAAGGAAAAATTAAAGCTATAGGGGTGTGCAATTTTTATCCTGATAGATTATTAGATTTTGTTATGCATAATAAAACAGCTCCTATGGTTAATCAAATTGAAACGCATCCATTCTTTCAAAGGGAAGAAGACAACAAACTTATGAAAGAGTATAATATTCAAATAGAGTCTTGGGGACCATTTGCTGAGGGCAGAAATAATATGTTTACTAATGAAGTACTTAAAAAAATAGCAAGTAAACATAACAAAACAGTTGCTCAAGTTATATTAAATTGGCTTATAAAGAGAGATGTTGTTGTGATACCTAAGAGCGTACACAAAGAGAGGATTGCAGAAAACTTTAATGTGTTTGATTTTGAGTTGGATGACAATGACATGAAAGAAATTTCCAAACTAGACACTAAGCAGAGTTTATTTTTATCGCACACAGATATTGAAACAGTAAGATATTTATGCAATTATAAGATTTAGTATTTTTTATTATTATATTGATTTCATTCTTGAATAGCTTCAGTAAAAGTATTAAATCATACTAATTATTTTAATATAGAATAAATTATTTTAAATAAAAAAATAGCCTTTTTGCTTCTTTGTGGCACGCCGCAAGGGCACTTCCTTCGGTCGCAAAAGAAGTGGGGTCTTACCCTACGGGCACGCTTCGCAGGGGGCAAAGCCCCAGATATAAAATATAACTGTATCTTATTTTTATGCATGATAAGTGCATTCTTTATAAAAGGAAAAATAATGAAAAATACTTTTATAACTTTATTACTAATTTTTATAACATCAATAAACATAAAAGCAGAGGATAATAATATGAAAGGCAATTTTAACTTCAATACAAAAACTGTTAAACTAAATAATGGTTATGAAATACCTTTAAATGGAATAGGCACATACAGCTTATTAAATGATGTTTGCTACAACTCTGTGCTTTATGCTTTACAAAATGGGGTGAGATTAATTGACACGGCTTATATATACCGCAATGAAGAGGAGGTTGCAAGAGCTGTGAGAGATTCTAAGATTGATAGAAAAGATATTTTTGTTATTACAAAGCTATATCCTAATCAGTATAATGATGCCGAAAATGCAATAAATGAAGCGTTAAAAAAATTAGGCTATATTGATATGATGCTTCTTCATCACCCGGGTAACAATGATGTTGAAGCGTATAAGGCAATAGAGAAAGCTGTAAAAGAAGGAAAGATAAAATCCATTGGTCTTTCTAATTGGTATATAAAAGAATTAAAAGAGTTCTTACCAAAAATAAATATTATGCCTGCTTTGGTTCAAAACGAAATACACCCATATTATCAAGATACTGAAGTGGTGGAATATATTCAAAGTTTGGGAATAGCTGTTCAAGCGTGGTATCCATTGGGGGGAAGAGGTCATCAAAGAGAGCTTTTAAATGATAGTGTATTAAAAGAGATAGCTAAAGAGCATAATAAATCTGTTGCTCAAATTATATTAAGATGGCATTTACAGAGGGGAGTGATTGTAATACCCGGTTCAAGCAATAGGGCTCATATAATAGAAAACACAGAGTTATATGATTTTGAGTTAAGCGATGATGAGATGAGAAGAATATCAGAGCTTAACCGCAATGAAAAGCATGACTGGTATTAATTAAAATATTAATTTAAATTATATAAACGATATAAATAAATAATAAGGAGTTATTAATATGCAAAAAAGAAAACTTGGAGATTTAGAAGTTTCAGCCGTTGGTTTAGGCTGTATGGGTTATGGTGTAGTGTATGATGAGAATTATGATAAAAAACAATTAATATCTATCATACATGAAGCTATAGAATTAGGCATTAATTTTTTTGACACAGCGGAAGCCTATGGTCCATACAAAAACGAGGAGATTGTAGGCGAAGCATTAGAGGGCCTAAGAGATAAAGTTGTAATAGCTACGAAGTGCGGAATAAAAACTGTAAATGGAAAGCCTATGTTAGATGGCAGAAAAGAGACTATAATATCATCTGTTGAAGGTTCATTAAAAAGACTGAAAACTGATTATATTGATTTGTATTATCTTCACAGAGTTGACCCTAACACGCCTATTGAAGAAGCGGCAGAGACAATGAAAGAATTAATAAAAGAAGGCAAAATTAAACATTGGGGCATTTCAGAGGCAGGAGCAAACAGCATAAAAAAAGCTAATGAAGTATGCAAACTCACAGCCATACAAAGCGAATATTCTATGATTTGGAGGGAGCCGGAAAAAGAGATTATACCGTTATTAGAAGAATTAAATATTGGTTTTGTGCCTTTCTCTCCATTAGGTAAAGGTTTTTTAACAGGCAAGCTTAACAGCGACTTTTCAAAAAATGATTTTAGAAGTTCTATACCAAGATTTCAAAAAGAAAATTTTGATAAGAACAAAGCATTGATTGATATTTTGGAAGAGATTGCTAAAGCCAAAAATGTATCAAAGGCTCAAATAGCATTAGCTTGGGTGCTTCATCAAAAACCGTTTATAGTGCCAATATTTGGTGCAAGCAAAACAGAGAGATTAAAAGAGAATGCCTATTCTGTTAATGTGGAGTTTAGCAAGGAGGAATTAAACAAGATAAACGAAGCTATATCACAAATAACGATAGAGGGCGATAGATATCCGAAGGAGCATTTGGAGATAGTGGGAAAATAATTTTATAAGTTTTAGATTTATTTCAAAACAAATTAATAGATATTTATATTGTTTTTGATTTAATATTTAGTATATAAAATATAATTAGTATTATTTTATATAATTTCTTAGATATAAATTTAAATACTTGTACTTTTTGCAACTTTTTGCTACGGGAAAAAGTTGAATAAAATAAAAACTTACATTATGAAATATAGTTATTTAACTATATACTAAAAATTTTAAGTTTTTTATTATTTGCAGGGCTTTGCCCCGCACCCCAGTTCTTTTGCAGCCGCAAAGAACCAAAAAGGCTGCATGTTTATTACAATTAATTATATACTTTTTAATATTAAATAATCTTATCAAGTTGTTTTGAAGTAAGTCTATTAAATAAAAAAATAATAGGAGCTTAAAATGAAAATATTGATAGCGTATTATTCGCATTCAGCAAACACTAAAAAACTTGCTGACTCTATAGCAAAAATTATAAAAGAAGAATCACAAAATACTGTGGTAGATTTTTTTAATACAGAGCCTGAGAAAGCATATTCGCCAAACTACAGCACCGTATTAAACGAAGCTAAAAGAGATATAAATAGCGGGCATAAACCAAAATTAAAAAACACCATAAAGAGCATAGACGATTATGATATTATATTTGCAGGAACTCCAAACTGGTGGAACACAATGGCTCCTCCGTTAAATACATTTCTAAATAGTTTTGACTTTTCAAATAAAATAATAATGCCTTTCTGTACGCATGGAGGCGGAGGGTGTGGAAGCATTAAAAGAGATATAGAAAAAGAATCAAAATCTAAACAGGTAGCAAAAATATTAAGCGTGTACGGAAGTTCTGCAACGAGTGCTGAGAGTGAAATAAGAAAATGGGTTAAGGATATATTTGTAAAGATAAAATAATAAAATAAAGGAGAAAATGAAATGCCGGATTATAAATATCAAAAATCACCAGAAAAAACTGTTCTTATAAAAAACGGAGAAGGTAAAAAGTTTAAAGGAGCTAAAGAATATTTTACAGGCGATGTTGAAGTAGAGATTCTCACAGAGGCTAATGAAGATTCACATTTCTCTGTAGCCTATGTGACATTTGAGGCAGGTGCAAGAACAGCATGGCATACTCACCCTTGCGGTCAGCATTTGATAGTAGTTGAAGGAATAGGACTCACACAAGAAGAGGGCGGAGAAGTTTTAGAGTTTCACAAAGGAGAGGCATTATATTGTCCAAAAGATAAAAAGCATTGGCATGGAGCTTCACCAGATTGCAGAATGAAGCATATTGCGATAACAGGCGATAAAGACGGTAACAATGTAACTTGGTTAGAGCATGTTACTGATGAAGAATATAATGCTTATAAAAAGAACAAATAAGTTTAATGATTATATTTTATCTTAATATCTGGGGCTTTGCCCCAGACCCCACTTCTTTTGGTGTCCCAAAGAAGCAAAAGGACTGCATTTAATAAAGTATAGCTTTTTATGTATAAAAATATAAATATTATTTCACATTCATTTATTTCATACATATTACTAATATACAAAGTTAAAACGCTTGCATTTTTTGGTTCTTTTTGCGGCGGGAAAAAGAAMAATAAAAAAAATCAAAATATAATTTTTTTATATAAACTAATATTTTTATAATCTATTTCTTAGCTTGCCCAAGAACACTTTTGATGCCTCTGAAAATATTTGGTTTCGCTTCCATATAACCCTCGATTCTATTTCCAATTTCGGCTTAAATGGAACAAAGCAAAGTTCTTCTGAATTGTTTACTAGTTTATCCATAGTTACAACATATCCAATATTCGCTTCAGCCATAATGGCGGCATTGTAAATAAGATTGTAGGTTAATATAATATTTAATTTGTCAAAATCTTTTCCTATCCATTCATCAAACTTTGAAGTTTGCATTCTATTGTTAAAAAATATCTTAGGGCACATTATAGGTATGTTAAGCAAATCTTTTTTTTCTATAAATTTCTTTTTTGACAGAGGCGAATCTTTTTTCATTAATAGTCCATAAACTTCTTTGTATGGTATCTCCAAGCATTCATATTTGGAAGAGTCAAAATTACCTATCACAACTCCAAAATCCAAAAGCCCTTTGTCAAGTTTTTCTGTAATCTCTGAATATGCACCGCTATGTATATGATAAATTATATTAGGATACTCCTCTCTCATATTTTTTATAACATCAGCAATAAGCTTAACATAATAAGTTTCAGCACTTCCTATATGAATGTCGCCTGCTATAATTTCATCAGAGGATTTAAACTCTTTTTTAGTTTTTTCCATCAAGTCAATAATCTCTTCAGCTCTTTTTTTTAGAAGCATTCCGTCGGAGGTGAGTTTTATGGTGTAGTTGCTTCTAATAAACAATTTCTTTCCTATTTCTTTTTCTAAATTAGAAATTTGTCTTGATAGGTTAGGCTGAGTGAGATTAAGAGAGTTTGCTGCTTTTGTGATGCTTCCTTCTCTTGCGGAAATTAGAAAATATTTCAAAGCTTTTATGTCCATTATAGTACCTCATAGATTTATAAATGTATTTTTAATTTTTTTATTTGTGGTGGCTTTGCCCCCTGCGAAGCGTGCCCTTAGGGTACACACCCCCACTTCTTTTGGTGTCCCAAAGAACCAAAAGGAATGCATTTAATAAAGTATAATTTTTTAGATATATACAAAATATAAATACTATTTCATATATTTAAAAATGTAAAGCTAAAATACTCGCACTTTTTGGTTCTTTGACGAAGTCCGCACCGTGTAGCTGCGGGAAAAAGAACAACATAAAAATTGACAAACTTAAAAATTTTTAGTGTATATAAAAACTTTATCCATAATATATTTTCAATAAAAAATTATAAAAAAATTAAAAATTATAATAATTAGCTATTGACATTGAAGTTCACTCTAATGATAAAATCAGAATACAATTTATTAATACATAAAGAAGCAGAGATATAAAACTATTTCCATTATAACACTAATAATGTTAATAACTTACAGTATGCTGCTTATAAAAGTATAAATTAATAAATATTCATAATTTTTATTAATCAATGGAGGATAAATTTATGAAAAATAAAAAAATAACATCAACATTCACCGTTTTAAGTATTATTTTAATAGCTGGTATAATATTTTTTACATCACAAAAAAACAATAACA
This sequence comes from Brachyspira sp. SAP_772, assembly GCF_009755885.1. Taxonomy (NCBI): domain Bacteria; kingdom Pseudomonadati; phylum Spirochaetota; class Spirochaetia; order Brachyspirales; family Brachyspiraceae; genus Brachyspira; species Brachyspira sp. SAP_772. The sequence continues at coordinate 845,163 of NZ_VYIX01000002.1, forward strand.
ATATAATACCTGAACAAAAAATTTTTGCTCAAGATATTAATATAAACAATTCAGGAGATATTCAAATGGTTAATGACGGTTTTATATTATTAAAAGGCGGCAGCTTCATGATGGGAAGTCCAGACAATGAAGCTCAACGAGATAAAGATGAAGTTTTGCATGAAGTTATAATAAATCCATTTTATGCAGATCCTTATGAAGTTACACAAAAAGATTATCAAACAGTAATGGGAGAAAATCCAAGCTATTTTAAAGGAGAAAATTTACCTGTAGAAAATATCACTTGGTATGATGCTGTAGAATACTGCAACAGATTAAGTGAAATGAGAGGACTAAAACCTGTATATATAATAAATGGCAATAATGTAACTTGGGATAGAAGTGCCAACGGTTACAGACTTTTAACAGAAGCAGAATGGGAATATGCTGCAAGAGCAGGTACAAGAACCATATTTAATTCAGTTAATCATATTACAAGTGATAATGCTAATTTTGAAGGGAGCTATCCTTATCTTATAGAAGAAAATTATGTTAACCATCATAATCCTAATGTAAAAACAAGCCGTTACAGAGGAGAAACTATAGAAGTTGATAGTTTAAGCCCAAATCAATTTGGACTTTATAATATGCATGGAAATGTTTCTGAATGGTGCTTTGATTATTATGGAGAATATGACATAGCAAATAAAAATAATCCTACCGGAGCAAGTAATGGATATTTAAGAGTAAGCAGAGGCGGAAGCTATATTGATTTTGCAAAACATTTAAGGTCTGCATATCGTTCTGCATGCAATCCTTTAAGTACTGACAGAAATACTGGATTTAGAATAGCAAGAAATGCAAATGCAATTAATGATGTTATAGCAACAAGACATTCATTAAATATAGAAATACCAAAAAATCCAAAAATATTAATAGCATATTTTTCTTACTCTGGAAATACTAGAAATGCAGCAAATATTATAAAACAAAAAACAGGTGCGGATATAATAGAAATTGAAATGAAAACGCCATACAGAGGCAGAGGAAATATATATGAAGTATCTCAAATAGATTTAAATAGAAATGTTTATCCGGAATTAACTCAGCATGTAAATAACATGTCGCAATATGATGTAATATTACTTGGCTACCCTACTTGGTGGGCAACTATGCCTATGCCTGTATTTTCATTTATAAGAGAATATGATTTTACAGGAAAAACAGTTATTACATTCAGCAGTCATGGAGGTACTATGTTTGGTGAAAGTGTATCTGATTTGGCTAAACTTATACCTAATGCTTATGTAGGATTGGCATTAGAATTTAATTATTCAGGAGGAAGAGGATTAGAAAATAGAATTTCTGATTGGCTAAAATTAAACGGCATTCAAGAGAAATAAATAATAATATATTTTTTATTTTGTTTCACTTTTTAATATAGTTTTACAGCTTATGATTTAATAAATATAATTAAAAATTTATAAGTCTGTATAAGCCTCTAGTTTAATTATAAACAACTAGAGGCTCCTAATAAAATATTAGTTATATGAGAAGATTATATGAAAACATTAATAAAAAAAATTATTAAAATCATTATAGATATTGTAATGTTTATTATATTCATTTACCTTATGAGTTACAGACCCGGCAGAGGATTATCACAGCATGGAATTCTAGGCTTTACATTATTTGTTTTATTTATACTTCATCATATTTTAAATATAAAATGGTATGGAACTATAATTAAAGGCAAATATACGTTTGCTAAAAAAATGTTCATAATAATAAATATGATATTATTTTTAGATATGATTATTATGGCAATAAGCTCTATTATGATGTCTGGAGATATATTTGCATTTTCGCCTTTTACATCAACACAGTTTGCAAGAAATATACATGTATCATCAACGGCATGGGGATTTATATTTATGATACTTCATATAGGACTGCATACTCATAATATATTCAAAAAAATATATACAAGTTTAAATAAAACATATTTTAAATATATTTATACGGCAATATTTACAGCAATATTATGTTTGGGTGTATATTGTTTTATAACAAGCAAAATAATTAATTCTATGCTGCTTATACCTAAACAAAATCATTCATTTTATGCTTTATATTTTTATTTTGAATATATAATGATGACTATAGCAGCATCGCAAATTATTCATTTGATTTTTAAAATTAGAACTATTATAAAAAAACAATAATAATTATTTTTTATAAAGTTTATCTCATAATATTTTTGAATCTTTTGAAAATACTTCTTTATAATTTTTTATAAAATCATAAAACAAATATTTATCAATACTTTTTTATTATAACTAATTATAAGATATAAGTATTTAATATATTTCAATAATAACTTAAAATTAACTCATAAAACAATAAAGGGAGGACATCATAACTATATCATAAATAATAAAATCAATAGGTTCATCAAAAGATACTTTGAGAGATTATAAAAAATAGGAATAATATCTGAAATATGCAAAATAAAAGCGGTATTATAAATTAAAATGATTATAATTTGCAATGCATGAAATTCTCAAAGTCAATGCACTATATTGGAATATATACTGAAAATTTTTAACTTTGTCAATTTTTTTATTCAACTTTTTCCCGCCTTCGCACCAATACCTAAAGGTACTTCCTACGGTCGCCCTGAAGGACTCCCTTTGGTCGCAGGCACTTCCTTCGGTCGCTTTGCGGACTTCGTCAAAAGAACCAAAAAGTGCAAATGTTTTAGCTTTATATCTTGGAATATATAAAATAATATTTATATTTTGTATATACATAAAAAGTTATACTTCATTAAATGCAGTTCTTTTGGTTCTTTTATACCAATAAAAGAACTGGGGTGCGGGGCAAAGCCCTGCAAATATCATAAATTAAAAAATTAATTTTATACAAAATATATTTATCTTACATTTTTTACTATATGTTAAAAAGAAATTGGCATATTTTAAAAAGCTATACCAATTTCTTAATTATATTGAAATAAATTATATGACTTACTTTTTAAGCCTAAAAATTAAATAATCAAACATTCAATCCCATATTGTATGCTTCTTGCATGAACTTTTTATCATTGATTTCGCCTTTATTCCAAACGCTATGTGCTAATATAATTCCTCTCTCTCTAATATCTTCTAAACAATCCAAAAATCCTCTAAAACCGTCAATAGTTCTCTCCATCTCTTTTTCATCTTCGGTAGCAGCGGTTGCGATAAAATAAAAATCTTTGTTTTTGATTTCTAAATATCTAGTAACACATCTGTCTATAAATGTTTTCATTTGAGCATTCATTGTGTAAAAGTAAACAGGTGTAGCCATTACTATTACATCAGCCTCAACCATTTTCTCTAATATTCCTTCCATATCATCTTTTTGTACGCAAGGCTTATTATTTTTATAGCAAGTTCCGCAATCTTCGCAGTAATTAATTTTTTTATCTTTAAGAAATATTTTTTCAGCATTATGTCCTTTTTCTTTAGCACCCTTTAAAAACTCATCGCATAATGTATCAGAATTGCCGCCTTTTCTTGGGCTAGATGATATTATCAATACTTTTTTACTCATTTTATAACCTCTTATTTATTTTTATTAATTATATTATAGCATTAGAGTATACTCCAATGTCAAATGATTTAGAAAGTTTTTTTATATTTTTTTATTTAATAGAAAATGATATTTTGATTGAGTGTAAAAAAACTATATTCTCTAAATATATATACTTTTTTGTTATAATTAATTATAAGACATAAGTATTTGATATATTTCTCTTTTTAGTTAGAATAAAGCCAAGTGTTAAGAACAATATTACAAAAAGGAGAAAATATGAAAATAGTAGCATTAATTATATTATTGGTTATGATAATATCATGTAATTCAAACAATTCAAACTCTTATTCCTATCAAAAATCGCCAACAGAAACTGTATTAATAAAAAACGGTGAAGGACAAAAATCAAAAGGCTCAGCAGATTATTTTACAGGAGATGTTGAAGTAGAAATTATAACTAATCCAAATGAAACATCTAAGTTTTCTGTAGCTTATGTTACTTTTCAGGCAGGGGCAAGAAGTGCATGGCATACTCACCCAGCAGGCCAGCATTTAATAGTTGTTGAAGGAATAGGGCTTACTCAGGAAGAAGGAAAACCTATACAAGAGTTTAGAGCGGGGGATACTTTATATTGCCCTTCTAATATTAAGCATTGGCATGGTGCTTCTTATGATTCTCCTATGAAGCATATTGCTATTACAGGAGATTCTAATGGAAATAATGTTACTTGGATGGAGCATGTTACTGATGAGGAGTATTATAGATATACTAATCAATAATAGAGGGTTTAATATTTATGAAAAAAATTGTTGCAGCTTTTTTATTATTTGCGGGGTTATTCACTATGAACGCTTTTACACAAACTACTAGAATAAAATTAACATTCAATAATAATGAAGTTTATGCGGTAATAAACAATTCAAAAGCAGGAAACGATTTTTTATCTCTTCTTCCTTTAAGTGTTAAAGCAGAAGATTTTAACTCCACAGAAAAAATATTTTATTTAAGCAAAAAATTAAATACTCAAAATGAACCAGACGGCATAAATCCAAAAGCAGGTGATATCACATACTATGCTCCTTGGGGAAACATTGCCATATTTTATAAAAACTTTAGATATTCAAATAATTTAATTTATTTAGGTAAGTTTGAAAATGCATTGGATGCAGAAAAACTTTCAAACATTAAAGGAGATTTTTACATACGAATTGAGAGGGCGAATTAAAGAACTATATATAAATTAAAAAATAATTAGGATAGGAGGATTAAAATGAAAAATATATTAAAAATTATTATTTTGCCATTAATTTTATTTTCATGCGTGGAAAACTCGCAAAGCAAAGGAGGAAATCTAATTATGACAGAAAAAGCAAAAACTAAATACAATGAACTCTTGAAAAGAGAAGCCGCTTCAACAAAGCCTAATGATGAAGAATTAGAGAGCATATTTAATAATTTTGTTTATGGAGAAGTTTATAATCACGGCACAACATTAGAGCCTAAATTAAGAGAGCTTGTAACATTAGTTTCTCTAACAGCTTCACAGGGTACTGATATGATAAAAGAGCATGTTGAAATAGCTTTGAATGTTGGGGCTAGCGGAGAGGAGATAAAAGAGGCATTATATCAATGTGCTCCTTATGTTGGTTATCCGAGGGTGTTTGCTGCATTAGAAAAAGCAAATGAAGTTTTTAAACAAAAAAATATAACAGTAAAATCTCAGGCAACCGTTACAGAAGATACAAGATTTGACAAGGGCTTAGAAACACAGGTAAGCATATTTGGAGATATAATATTATCTGCTCATTCTAATGCTGCTCCTAATCAAAAGCATATACAGAATTTTTTATCGGCTAATTGTTTTGGAGATTTTTACACAAGAGAAGGTTTAGATTTACAAACAAGAGAGTTATTAACATTTATAATGATAATATCTTTAGGGGGAGCAGAGCCTCAAGCGACAGCACATGCGAATGCCAATATTAAGATGGGCAACAGTAAAGATATGATGCTTGAAGCAGTAACACAATGTTTGCCTTACATAGGCTACCCAAGAACCTTGAACGCCATAACAATAATTAATAATATAGAATGAGATGTATTAAGAAAGGTTGTTACATACTGAAAAATTAGTTTTTACATTTTATATTTGTGCTGACAGGGGGGAGTTCCTCTCAAATAATTAAAAAGTTGTTGTTCTTTTTCCCGCGTACGAGCTATACCACCTTGCCGCACGGTAATGCTATGCTTTAACTATAACTTCTTAGTCGTGCGGGGGAGTGCATTTTAATGTACAATTAAATTATAAAATTTATAATAAAAATGTAGTTCTTTTGGTTCTTTTATACCAATAAAAGAACTGGGGTGCGGGGCAAAGCCCTGCAAATAATTAAAATAAAAAATTCATTAAAGGAAGGTTTATAATGATGAAAATAATTAAAACAATGTTAATGTCATTGCTTATTTCAAGCACATTATTAGTTGGAGGATTAAACGCTCAAAGCTCAAAAACTTTAATAGTGTATTTCTCTTGGGGCGGAAACACTAGAACCGCTGCCAATATGGTTAAAAACATCACTCAAGCAGATATGTTTGAAATAAAAACTGCTGAAAGCTATCCAACTTCTTATAATGACACTGTGAATCAGGCAAGAAAAGAATTAAATGATAATTTTTTACCAAGATTGAGTGCTAATATAAATAATTTAGATAACTACGACACTATAATATTATGTTACCCTAATTGGTGGGGCACTATCCCTCAGGCGGTAAAACAATTATTATTAACTCATAATTTCAGCGGTAAGAAAATTGCTCCTTTATGTACTCATGGAGGCGGAGGAGTTGGAAGAAGCATAAACGATATAAAAAATTTATGCCCTAATTCTACTATATTAGATAGCTTGAGTATATCAGGAAGAAGAGTAAATAGTTCAGAAGATAGTATTAGAGAGTGGCTAAGAAACATTAATTAAAACATTATAAGAATTTAATTATAGGAGAATTTAAAAAATGAAAAAAGATGTTCTTGTTTTAATAGGTGCGGGTTCTATTGGAATTGCTATAGCAAGAAGAGTAGGAATTGGAAAGCATATTGTGCTTGCCGATTTCAATATAGAAAATGCTAAAAGAGAATCACAAATATTATACAATGCAGGGTTTGAAACTTCTGTATTTGAAACGGATATTTCTTCAAGAGAATCAATTTTAAAACTTATAGATTTCTTAAAAGGTTTAGGAAAAGTAAAATATTTTGTTAATGCTGCAGGCGTTTCACCATCTCAGGCGTCTATCGAAGATATTTTGAAAGTTGATTTATATGGAACTGCAGTTTTGCTTGAAGAGTTCGGCAAGGTGATAGAAGATGGAGGAAGCGGAGTGATAATATCTTCTCAGTCTGGTTATCGTTTGGGCTCTCTCACAGACGAAGAAAATAAAATACTTGCTACCACTCCAACAGAACAATTATTATCTTTGCCAATACTTGAAAAAGCTTCAGACACATTAAAAGCCTATCAATTATCAAAAAGATGCAACTGTCTTAGGGTGATGTATGAGTCTAGCAATTGGGGCAAGAGGGGAGCAAGGTTAAACTCAATAAGCCCGGGCATAATAATAACTCCATTAGCAAACGATGAATTAAACGGACCAAGGGGAGCGATGTATAAAAGAATGCTAGAGCTTTGTCCTTCAAAAAGGGCAGGCACTCCTGACGATGTTGCTAATGTTGCTGAATTATTGATGACAGAGAGAGGTTCATTTATTTCTGGAAGCGATTTTCTTATGGACGGGGGAGTAACAGCATCTTGGTGGTACGGCGAATTATCAGAGAGTAAATAAAGTTTTTTTAAATTGCAAACTAAAAAATTATTAAGGAGTGTATTAATGAGAGTATTTAAAATAATATTTATGCTTTTATCAATAATTATGTTATCTTGCAGTAATAATGATACTCAAAAAAAAGATTATATAGTTTCTAATATTGAGAGTTTAGAAAGTTCAGAAAACATTAATGCTCTGAATATTAACGGCACTCAAAACAAAATATTAATAGCATATTTTACATGGTCAGACAACACAATAGTAGAAAATCCTTCATCTATTGACGTAGACGCTGAAACTTCTGCAAGTGTGTTATCTCCGGGCAATGCCGAATTAATTGCTAATTGGATAGCTGAAGAGACAGGAGGAGATTTATTTAGCATAAAGACACAAAATAAATATTCAAGCGATTATGATGAATGTTTGAATCAGGCAAGAAGGGAGAGAGACAACAATGAAAGACCAGCGTTAGTAGGCAGAGTTAATAACATTGATGATTATGATGTTATATTTTTAGGCTTTCCGAACTGGTGGTATACATGCCCAATGGCAGTTTTTACATTTGTTGAAAGCTATGATTTATCAGGCAAAACAATAATACCATTTTGCACACATGGTACAGGAGGACTTTCAAGAACAATAAGAGATTTAAAAAACTTACTTCCAGCAAACTGCGAAGTGTTAGAGGCTATAGGGGTGTATAGACCAGAAGTAAAGAACTCAAAAAGTAGAGTTTTGGATTGGCTAAGGAAGCTTGGCTATTAAAGTTTATAAGATGTTTTTATAAAAATAAAATGCCTGTAGTTTTTATATTGTAAAAATATAGATATAAAACAATACTTATACTTAAAAATGCAGCCTTTTTGGTTCTTTGATGAAGTCCGCAATTTTTTGTTATTTGTGGTGGCTTTGCCCCCTGCGAAGCGTGCCCTTAGGGTACACACCCCCACTTCTTTTGGTGACCCAAAGAAGCAAAAGGACTGCATTTAATAAAGTATAGCTTTTTATGATATACAAAATATAGATATTATTTTATATATTCCAAGATATAAAGCTAAAACATTTGCACTTTTTGCAACTTTTTGCGGCGGGAAAAAGTTGAATAAAAATAAAAACATAAACATTATTTTAGATTTATATATTCCAAAATATGGAGCTAAAACACTCGCACTTTAAATAATTAAAATATGTGAAACTATAAAACAGCAAACTAAGGAGAAGCTTCGATGAAAAAAATAATTAAAATTACTGTAGACATAATAATGACGCTGCTCTTTTTTGTTTTAATGGCATATCACTTTACAGGTGATGCCATGCATGAATATTTGGGCTTTATGCTTTTTATATTTTTTATACTTCATCATATACTCAATTTTAATTGGTATAAAAATATTTATAAAGGCAAATATAATTTTAATAGAATATTAAACACATTCATTAACACTATGCTTTTTTTGTGTATGGCGGGACTCATGATTAGCGGAATATTATTTTCTCAAAGAGTGTTAGGTTTTCTTAATATTCACAACAGTGGAATGTTTACAAGACGCCTTCATATGATTTCAAACTCTTGGGCTTTTATATTTATGTCGGCACATTTGGGAATGCATTGGGGTATGTTTATAAATAAAAAGTTTATTAAAAAACAAATATCTATAATAATAGCTTTGTTTGTTTCTATATACGGAGTTGTTTCATTTATTAAAAGAGGATTATACAACAAAATGTTTCTGCTTGTGGATTTTGCTTTTTTTGATTATGAAGAGCCTGTAATATTTTTCTTTATGGATTATGTATCTATAATGGGGCTGTTTATATTTATAACATATTGCTTAAGAAAAATATCAAAAGGATAAATTTTATTTAATTAAATATCATGTTTAGTCTTTGCTGAACATTTTCTAAGCTTATATTATTGTTAATAGTCTCTTCGCTTTCTAATGCAAGCATAGACATAATGGCAGCAAACTTTACTTTGTAGTCCAAATCAAAATTGTTGTATATAGAATAAATTATTCCAGCCATAAATGCATCTCCCGCTCCAGAAGCATTTAAAATGTTTACTTTGGGTGCTTTTAGATGTGCGGGCTTTGTTTTGTATGAGGCGTAGCATATTCCTTTCTCTGCGAACGTTATGTATATTTCTGATACTCCTATATCTATAAATCTACCCACCGCCTCCAAACCTTCTTCTATAGTGCTAATGTCTTTATTTAAGAGAAATGAAGCCTCGTTTGAATTAAGCTTCAATGCATATATATGTTTTTCTAACCCTTTTATATTTTCTGCTTTTTTTACAGATACAGCATCGCATAATAATTTTTTTTCTGGAAAGTTTTTTATTAAATATTCAAAAATCTCTCTTTTTATTACGGCATCTATTGTGATGAACTTTGCATTTTTTATTATTTCTTTTATGCTTTCTAAATATTCTATAGTAATGTTTTCATCAAGAGCGTCCATATCAGAAACGCCTAAATACATATCTTTATCATTATTCATAATAGCCATATATGTGGTAGATGAGCCTTTTTTTATGATATATGAAGTGTCTATATTAAGAGATTTTATATTGTTTAGAAGAATGTCGCCGAATATATCATTTCCTATGGATGTGATAAACTTAATATTATGAAGACCTAAGTTTGATAGGTTATGAACAATGTTTCTTTCAACGCCTCCTGCACATATATTAATTTTTGCAGGATTTGATTCTCTTAATAAAATATTTTCCTTAGAGAAGCCTTGTATATCTATATTAGAGCCGCCTATAGAAACTATATACTCATTCATAAACTGTTTTTCCTTTTTTGTTTTTTTATGTTATATTAAAAGACATCATTTGACAATATGTTTTATATATTTTTTTGATATAAATATTTATGAGTTTTAGTTTATGATAAGCGGTATAATAAATAAATTAGACGTTTCTGCAATAGAGTTTGTACATAGTTTGCATAATAATTTTAATTACTTGGACTATTTTTTTTCATTAGTTACAAATATGGGGGAGGCTTTATTTTTGTGTGCAGTGATTATAACTTTTTTGATATTTAGAAAAACTAGACTCTGCGGCATAAATATGGCCATTAGTTGTTTTATAGTATTCATCATTACAGCTGTTATATTAAAGCCTTTGATAGCGAGAGAGCGTCCATTTACAGAATATTATGATTATTGGGTCGCTGTAGGCAGTCACATTGAAACATCATTCTCTTGCCCGTCATCTCATGCCGCTCTCTCTTTTGCTGTGTACTTTCCTATATTTTTATATTTTAATAAATTATATAGCTCTTTGGCTGTAATTATTGCTTTGATTATAAGTTTTTCGAGGGTCTATTTGATAGTGCATTATGCAAGCGATGTTATTTTTGGGGCTTTGATTGGGCTTATTGTTTCATCTATTGTATATATTATTATAAATAAAAATAGGTTATTATTTTATAAGTTTACATAATATAATAGTAGAAAAGTTTTAATAAATCTTCGCAGTTGTTTCTTAATGAGGCAGAGGATTTTATAAAGGCCATAAAATATTTTAAGTTAAAGGAAGAATAATAGTATATAACTATGTTTTGTAGAAAAGTTTTTATTTTTTGTGTATGTCTTTAATAAAATTGCATTTTCGTAAAGCGTGCCCAGATGGCAAAAACTTTGACGAAGTCCTCAGAGCGACCGAAGGAAGTGCCTTTAGATATGGGTGCGTAGGCGGGAAAAAGTTAAATAAAAATACAAACATACAAGATAAAATTTAATTATTTAGATATATATAAACTCAAAAAATAAAAGCACTATTTATTAAATAGTGCTTTTTTATTATATAAAAAGTTTTATTAACCGCTATTATTTTATAGTTTCAAATTTCATCTCTCTAAATCTTTTATATTCTTCTTCTATCTCAGGCTTTTTAGACATGAAATTAGCCCTTGTCTCCATTATCTCTTGTAAATGTACTGCTCTTGCTTCGTTAATGTTTCTGTCTCTTATAAGACCGTTTTCAGCAAGCACAAATTTATATTGTCCATCTTCTCCTTTTACTAAATCGCCACCCGCACCACAAACAGCACATTCAAAATTAAACTTAACTCCGTCCCAATGCTCTTCACCCGGATATATTAAAGAGGAATGACATCTTGGGCATAAACCTAAATTAGGATCTCCAAGCCATTTTCTCTCTTCAACAGGAGTGTTAATTGCTTGGGCAATGTTTTTTCCCATTTTGTAAGCTCTCTCCAAATAGTCTTTATGTATGAGAACATTTCCTGGTCTTCCAACACTTGTAGCTAAATACATATCAACTACTGTAATAGATTGAGTAAACATTGTAGCAGCAAGTCCTTCCAAACTCATAGTCTGCCAGTCATGTTTAGAGCCGCCAACTCCTATAAGGCCTGCTACTGTGTGAGGGTCTTTTTTTACTTGTCCTATCTTTATTCTAAATGATAACTCATAAGCCAAGAATCTCTGAGCGAATGATAAATATAATGAAGAAGGAAGCAAATCATAAGTAGGGCAGCCCACTATTATTCCTTCGCATTCATTCATAACATTAACTATCTTGTCCATATCATCTTTTTCTTTGTAGATGCAGCCTTTATATTCTTTTTTTTCTTTGAATGCTTTCTCCATACCTATTGTACATGATTCGCATCCTGAACAAGGCTTTATATCATAATCAAATAAATTAATAAGTATTGCTTCGCCTCCTGCATCTTTCACTGCTGTTAAAGCTTGTTTTACTAAAATTTCGCTGTTTCCATTATGTCTGCCAGCAACTATTCCCATAACTTTCATAGAATATAATTCTCCTTTTTTATTAAAATCACTGGATAGGCTGCCAGTCTTCGTATTTTGATTTAAAAAATGATATTATCGAAGTTTATCGGAAATCTTATATTTGTTACTAAATATAAGCACCTACCTTATTTTGATTAATTTATTATACATTATAATTTAGAAAAAATCAAGAAAAAAAGTTTATTATGTTTTTTGCTCTTTTTTAATCCCCGCCCTATTGGCTTTTGTGTTTATATACAAAATATTGTTTTAATATTCTTTATTGCATAATTAAAAAAAGCACACCCACCCAAGCTTTGATTAGACTAATAATCTATTTTCCCGCACGGTAAATATTTTTTAGAAAAATAATAAAAATCGTATTTCAAATTAAAATTATATATTTTGTTTTGCTTAACGTGCGGTGTGATAATTTTTTAATTTAAAAACCACTTGGGTGGGGCGCTAAAAATTCTCATTGTGCAATGAATATAGAGAAAGTTTAAATTTAAAATTAGAGCAGAAAGATAAAAGGGTGGGGTGTGTAAATAAAATTTTTTAAGGAATAAAATACTATACTTAAAATAGCACTTTATTCCTTAAATTTATTAAAATTATAATTTATTAAAACTACTCTTCTATATATGCATAATTAAATTTATATCTTCCCAAAGGCTCATCAATATAATTTTTTAATTTTGGATTAACAACTAAAAAATCTGTTCTATATATAAAAGGTATTATAGGTGCCTCTTCAAAAAGAATAGCCTCTGCTTCTTTTAAAGCTTCCATTCTATCTTTTTCATTTGTTGAAGTAGTGGCAAAGTTTATTAAATAGTCATATCTTTCATTTGAAAATCCGCCGTAGTTTATATCACTGTCGCTTGTCATAATCTGAAGAATTGTAAGCGGGTCATTATAATCGCCTGTCCAGCTTGTTCTAGCTATTTGGTAATTGCCTGATTGTCTGAAAGGAAGTGTGATTTTTGACTCTTCTGTTCTAACTGCAACATCAATATTCAAATTATTTTTCCACATCTGCTGAATTGCTTCTAATACAGTGGTATAGAAACCAGATGAAACTTTTACTTCTAATATAGGGAAATTTTCTCCGTTAGGGTATCCTGCTTCGGCTAATAATTTTTTTGCTTCTATTATATTATTGCTGTAATTGTTCGCTATTATAAAATTGCTGCTCTCTTCTCTAAAAGATTTTTCAAAACCTTTTACAACAGGAGCAACAAAGCTTTCTGCTGCTATTAGTCTGCCGTAGCCAATATTGCTTACAATGTAATTTCTGTCTATTGCCAAAGATAATGCTTTTCTTACTCTCTTGTCGGATAATGTTTTATCTTTTGTGTTTAAATCTAAATAATATACTCCTATAATATCGCTTACAGCCATGAGATTTTCTTTTATTAGGTTTTCTATTTCACCAATAGGAGGAGCATTAATAGAAAAGTCAACATTTCCTGTTCTCACAGCATTAAGAGATATGTATTCATCAGCTATCAAAACAAAATTGATTTTTTTAGCAATCTGATTTTTGTAATCCCAATAATTAGTATTAAGTTCAAATGCAATAAGTTCATCAGGCTTTCTATCTGTCATCTTATAAGCACCATTTCCAATATAGCTTTCAGGTTTCCATGTCCAATCATCGCCGTATTTATTTATAATGTCCTCTCTCACAGGAACATAACAACCACCAGAAGCTAAAATATCTTCAAAGTATAATGTAGGGTTTTCAAGTTCTATTGTAAGAGTGTTTTCGTCTACCGCAGTAACGCCTAAACTTTCAACAGGCTTTTTGCTCATGTTTATATCTTTTGCATTTTTTATATAATACATTAAATATGCTATAGGTGAAGCTGTTTTAGGATCAACCACTCTTCTATATGAATAAACAAAATCATTGGCTGTTAGTTTTTTACCGTCGCTCCATTTGGCGTCTTCTCTTATGTGGAATGTATATTTTAATTTATCTTCGCTTATCTCCCATTTATCTGAAGAGCCTCCAACTATTTTGTTGCTTATATCTTTTGTTAATAATCCTTCAAAAGCATGATTAATATAAATAAACCCATATGTTTCATCGTTTATTGCTGGGTCAATGGATTGAAGCTCATATCCTAAGTTTATTGTAAGTTCATCTTTAATGTTTTTTGTTTCTTTGCTGCAAGAGATGATTAGCAAGAAAGTTAGAAAAATAAAAAATGTTTTAAATAAACTCTTAATAAAAAAGTTTTTTGTTTTAAGATTATAAGTCATAAAAAACTCCTAAAAATATTAAATAGAGATTTTTATAACGCCGTTTGTCTTGTTTTAATTAATTATTTTTAGTCTTGTTATTGATATAGTCTAATTTAATAAAACAAGACCAACATTAGAAAAGGTCTCATTTTATTAATTTATTTAGAATTAAGTAATAAAAGAGATAATTCCCTACGCTGGCATTACCCAAACAGGTTATAAGGGTCGAAGTTTAATTATGTAAACTTCCTCTCAGCCTTTTATAAGCTCCCCATGTTGATAATATGATATAATATTTTCATTTTTTTATCAATATTTTATAATTAATATTTTATGAAACTATTCTAAAATAATCATATAGTAATAAATATATTAAAATTTGTATAATTATTAATAGGGATATATATGCTAATATGAGTTTATTTTCTTTGATTATTGAAAATATATAAAATAAAAATATAAGAAATAAATATATTATAAAAGCGTATAAGTATACATTGTTTTTTATTTTTAAAGTATATTGTATGTTGTCAATTTTATTATTTGTATCTATTGGCTCAGTAGTTATTAATCTACCAAAAGGACTTCCGTTTTCTCCCATTTTAATTTCTTTTATAAAACTATTATCTTTAAGGATTTTATCAATATTTAAATATACTCCATAAACATCTCCATTTCTAAAAACTTTATCATAATAATTTATTTTAAATGAGTATGTGTTATTTTCAATATGTTTTATATTTGTTAAATATCCTATTCTATTTATATTGCCTAAAATTACAAAAGTTGCTAATAAAATTAATGTGAAAATCATTGAAATAATGCAAATAAAAAGAGTTTTTTTATTTTTCATAAATAAGACCTTATAAGTATTAAATCTAATGTACATGATATACAAAAAAAATCAAGTAATTTACATATTTTTGTTGATTTTTATTTGTTATAATATATAATAAATTGTCATGATTATAGTTAACCAAACCAAACCAAACCAAACCAAACCAAACCAAACCAAACCAAACCAAACCAAACCAAACCAAACCAAATAGAATACTTTTGCATTTTTTTCTGGGAGTTAAATAATGCTGTTTAATTCCACAGAATTTATGATCTTTTTTCCTATAACACTCGTTTTATACTGGATATTTCCAAAAAAGTATAGATATATTTGTTTGTTTATAGCTAGCTATACATTTTATATGTTTTGGAACCCTAAGTATGCTTTATTAATGGCTACTTCTACAGTTGTAACATTTTTAAGCGGTATATTAATAGAAAAACTAAAATATAGAAGAACAGTAGTTGCTTTTAGTTTTATTATCAATCTTGCTATATTGGTATTTTTCAAATATTTTGATTTTCTTCTACAGAATATTAATATTTTATTGTCAGTATTTAATATAAAATTGGTAGAAAAGCCTCTTGATATTATTTTACCTGTAGGAATATCTTTTTATACTTTTCAGGCATTAAGCTACACAATAGATGTTTACAGAGGTGAGATAAAGTCAGAGAAAAATATTATTAAGTATGCGTTGTTTGTATCATTCTTCCCTCAATTAGTAGCAGGGCCAATAGAGCGTTCTAAAAATTTGCTTATTCAGGTAGAAAATTTAGATAAAGTAAAAAGATTCGATTATGATAGAATGACAGAAGGTTTATTATTAATGCTTTTTGGTTATTTTCAAAAGATGGTCATAGCAGACAGAGCAGCAATATTAGTAGATACAGTATTTAATAGTTATTATGAGTATAACAGTATGGCTTTAATTTTAGCAGCAGTATTTTTTTCTATTCAGATATACTGTGATTTTGGAAGTTATTCATTAATAGCGATTGGAACAGCTAAAGTTATGGGAATCAATTTAATGGAGAATTTTAACACTCCATATTTTGCTAGAGGGATAAAGGAGTTTTGGGGTAGATGGCATATATCATTATCTACTTGGTTTAGAGATTATCTTTATATACCTTTGGGCGGAAATAGATGTTCAAAGCTTAGAAAAAGTTTTAACATATTAGTAACGTTTTTAGTAAGCGGACTTTGGCATGGAGCTAATTTTACCTTCATTGCTTGGGGAGCTATACATGGTATTTGTCATATAATAGAAGAACAATTAAAACCTATCAAAGAAAAATATTTAAATAAGTTTAATATTAGAACAAATGTCTTTAGTTTCATTATATTAGAAATAATCATTACTTTTATAATAGTAGATTTAGCTTGGATATTTTTTAGGGCTGAAACTATATATGATGCCCTTCTTTATATAAAAAGAATATTTACAAGAATAGATTTATGGACATTGTTTGATGGTACTTTATATAATTTGGGATTGAACATTTTTGAGATGAATATACTCATAATAGCTTTATTTATATTGATATCAATAGATTTAATAAAGTACATAAGAAAAGAGAGTATATTTGAGTTTTTAAGTAAGCAAAATCTATATTTTAGATGGTTTGTGATGTTATTTTTAATTTTTTACATAATTGTTTATGGTAAATATGGAGCAGGATTTGACCCTAAACAGTTTATATATTTCCAATTTTAATATTGTGAGAGAATTATGAAAATAAAAATTATTAAAATTGTACTTTTTATATCTATTTTTATATTTATTTTTATCAAAATAAATAAAACTCTTATTTTAAAAAGTACTTACGGTATCAATCAGTTTAATATTTTTTATAAACAAGAAAAAAGATCTGTAGATGTACTATTTTTTGGAAGCAGTAGGGTATTTTTTGGCATTAATCCTGGAATATTGTATAAAGATTATGGAATATCATCCTACAATTTGGCTACTTCTTTAACTCCATTTTGGCAGATATATTTTTCTGTAAAAGAATCATTAAAGACTCAAACCCCAAAACTTATAGTTATTGAAGCTTATACTACAGTATTTGTACGAGAATACACTACAAAAAGTAGTATATTAAATTTTATTTCTGGATTAAAAATATCAGAATTAAAATTAAATGCTATAAAGGTTAGTGTACCAAAAAAAGAAATAGATAAGTATTTTAATTTTATGTATCAATATCATGATAGATATTCTATTCTGAAAAAGAATGATTTTATAAACGATAACAGTTTGCAATATTTTAAAGGATTTTCCTATCTTTATAATACAGAAAAAAATGTTAAATATAGCACTAATTTAGTGAGGGAGAATTTGAAACTTTATTCAAAAACAGAAGAATATTACAGAAAAACTATAGAACTAGTAAAAAAATATGATATTCCTATTTTAATAATTCTTTCTCCATATATTAATATTCCATTGACATATAACCATAAAAAAATTTTTAATAGTGCTGAAAATATAGCTAATGAATATGATATACCCTTTATTGATTTTAATTTATACTATGATGAGTATAAATTAAATTTTTATGAAGATTTCAATGATTGGACTCATTTAAACTATAAAGGTTCAACTAAATTTACGAGATATTTAGGAAAATATTTAAAAGAGAATTATGATTTAGCTGACAGACGAGGAGATCCTAAATATTATTCTTGGGAGATAAATGCTGAATATCAGGATAAAGAAATTTATAATTTTGAATTAAAACAATATACTAATTTAAATAAATATATAGAAAAAGTAAAAAATGCTGATGATTATGTTATAGGTATTACTATGCTTGGAAATTATCAAAGTAACGATATCATTGTTCAAAATATAATATCAAATTTTAATATTAATGATATTTATTTACAAAATTCATCTTATGTAATAGATAATAATAAACTTATATATTCTTCATCTAGTTCAAATCAATATTTATTTTATGATGAAATAGGAAACTATACTGATTTAGTTGTAGATAGTGGTAGAAAATTATCTATTAATAGGACAAACTATATTAAAACAACAAATGGAATTAATATGGTAATTTATGATAAATTTACAGAAGAAATAGTTGATAATATATATTTGGAATATAAAGATAATTCTATTGACACTACAATTAAGAGATAATTATATTTTAAAAAAGTTTTTTATTTCTAATCAAGAGAGCATAGCATGAATTTTTAAGTTTGCTAATTTAGAGTTTTTTTATTTTATTATTTTTGGGATTAGACCTCAAGCCCAACTTCTTTTACCGAGTAGGTACATTTCGGTATTGGTATAAAAGAAGCCTATATCCTTCGGATACGCTTCTCGAAGAACTGCATTTAATGAAGCATAGTTTTTTATATACATATATAAGTATAAACATTATTTTTATATATTCCAAAAATATAAATCTAAAGCATTTGCACTTTTCACTAAGCGTACCCGTAGGGTAAAAACTTTGCGGCGGGAAAAAGAACAACAAAAAAATTATATAGAAAAAGATGTTTATTTACATTAAAAAATCATTGTGAATAAAAAGGCCCCTTATAACAGGAGAACTAGCACCCAGTTGGGTTGACTTACCGTTGCTTCCTTCCGAACCTGGCGGATTCATCATCAACTGCCGTAGAACCCCGTTATAAGAGATGTAGGAAACTAAACTACGGAGAGAGTGGGATTCGAACCCACGGTACTGTTACATACACACGACTTCCAATCGTGCTCCTTCAACCGCTCGGACATCTCTCCATATATTTAATTTAAACGTGCCTGAGAAGATTTGAACTTCCAACCTTCAGAACCGCAATCTGATGCTCTATCCAATTGAGCTACAGGCACATAGGTTTTATAGTTTAAAAATTATAACATAAAAATATTTTTTTGCAAATATTTATTTTTATAATCTAATTAATTATTCTTATCTGCTCTTTAGTTTTGGATGAAGTATCTTATCTAATGCAAAACCCAAAAAGGCAAAAGACATTCCCAATATAGCAATTAATATTCCCGGAGGTATTATCCACCACCAAAGCCCAGAAAGCACAGCAGAACCCTTCATAGCATCATGCAAAATCTGCCCCCAAGTAACTATAGTGGCATCTCCAAGCCCAAGTAAAGATAATGAAGACTCATAAACTATGGCAGAAGGCACCGCCAAAGCCATAGAAGCAAATGAAAAAGGCAAAAGTAGCGGTGCTAAATGATTAAATATTATTCTAAAATGCGAAGCCCCTATTGTACGTGCTGCCTCAATGTATGTCTCTTCTTTAAGCTGCATAGCCATAGAACGAACAGTCATAACTGAACCAGTCCAAGAGAAAAATATCATCATGCTTATCATAGTCCATATTGTAGGCTTAAATATTGCACTCATTACTATCATTACAGGCAAAACAGGTATGCCTATAAATATCTGATACACAAACTGCATAAAACTATCAACAAACCCTCCAAAATATGCAGACACTATTCCATACATCACGCCAATTATAACCGATATAAAACTCGTAGCTATGCCTATAAATAATGCCCACTTAAGACCTGATATTAAACCAGAAAATATATCTCGCTTCATATTGTCAGTGCCCATTATTCCAGACATTGAGCCTACCAACACCATATAAGGATTTTCAAAACTTGAATTAGCGTCAGAAAAATTAGCTGTTACTTCAAATTTATAAATACCTTTTAATGCCAAGAAATTTTTTGCCATATCATCTTTTTTTGTATTAAAAAGTATTTTCATTGGGTTGGTTGTGAGAGTGTCGATTTGTCTTGCTAGCATTCTAGGAACCGACTCTCTGTAAAACCTAAATATTCTATTTTTTGAATCATTAAATGCGGATATTCTTAAGTCGCCTTTTATATTATGTAAACTGTCTGATAGTGTGATTACTTCCCCGTCTGGTCTTGTTACATTCCAAACTAATGCAGAAGAATTATCTACATTAGCATGAAAGATTAAATCAACGGGAGATTTATCAAATTTATAATCATATTCAAATACTGCTTTGTATACTGCTTGACTATCTATATAATTAGTTTCTACGCTTATAGGTTTTATATCTGTTGTAATTGCTGATTTTTCTCTGCTAAAGAAATTAAGCCATTCTGGTGGGGCTGATGCTGGGTTATCCTGCCAATATGTGATATCTCTCCAGCGTTTTGGTGCTTCTTTGTATGTGAGTATTAATGGCTCAAATAGCGAAACAAATATTGCCAAAACAAGTATGCATAAACCTACAACGCCTGTTTTATCTTTTTTAAACTCATTAAAAAATTCTATTAGAGGGGCAAGCTTTTTATTAAGATTATTTTTATTAATATCCTTACTCATTACATCTTGCCTCCAACTTTTATTCTAGGGTCTAAGAATCCGTAAGATATATCAAGCACAACCAAACCAAATTGATAAAGAGCAGTAGTAATAGCTAAGTTTCCCATAAGCACAGGTATATCATTTTGCTGAACGGATATCCAATAAAGATTGCCCAAACCCGGCCAAGAGAATATTCCTTCAAATATGATAGAGCCTGCAATAGAGCCAAGCAGTCCTAATAAAGTTATTGTAACTATAGGAGGAGCTGAACTTCTTAAAGTATGCCCTAGTAACACAGACTTTTCTGATATACCTCTAGCACGAGCCGCCATAATATAATCTTCTTGAAGAGTGGATAGCACTATATTTCTCACAACAAAAGAAAGCCCCCAAAATCCTATTGATGTTAATGTGAGCATAGGTAAAGCCATATGCCATAACATATCCAAATAATACATTATGCCTTCAGGTGTGGGTATGGAATGAACCCCTCCAGATGGAAACAAATTAAACTTATAAACAAATATCATTATAAGTATCATAGAAAGCCACCAAGTAGGCATGCCGTAAACTATCATAGTGATAATGCTTGTAGTTCTGTCAAATAATCCGCCTGCTTTTCTTGCCTTTACAAGCCCTATTATTAAACCTATTATCATTTGTATGATTGATGCTGTTGTAAAAAGTATTATAGAGCGGGGGAGGGCTTCTCCTATTATCTTTATAACATCTCTGTTTCCGTTAGAATCCATCATTATAGTAGATTTGCCAAATTGAAATGTAATAGTGTTAATTGCCCTTATAAATATTCTCTCACCAATGCTTCTGTTGAGCCAATATATATCATAATAGTATGCTCTTCTCTCTTTAATAAAGTTTTCCACATCTTCTGTACGCATATTGCTAAGTCCGCGTACTTCGGCATTAATATTTTCTTCTATCTGTGCTTTAAGAGTTTTTTCGCTCACAGTGTTAAATATAGCAGAAGACATAAACATAAGTATCACAAACATGATTATGCCTTTTAGTATTCGTTTGATTACAAAATAAGTAAACATAATATTATCCTTACTTATGATTATACTAAAAAGAGTTAAAATTGTAAAGTATAATAGCTTAAATTATTTTTTATGGTTTTTATTTATGATTTTTTATAATTATATAAACCTGAAATTTTCAATATAGACTATTTTTTATATTTTAAGTATAATAGTTTTATATGATTAATGGAGATAATATGCAAAAAATAATTATTAAAAATTTACTTGTTGTAAAAGATTTTGAAATGGAAATTAATAAATTTAATTTAATTATAGGAGAACAATCTTCAGGTAAAAGCACAATAAGTAAAGCCATATTTTTCTTCAAAGAAATAAACACTCAAATAAAAGTTTATATATTTGCTTATAAAAATAAAATACAATACAGGATAAAAGAAATATATAATAATATAATAAAAGATTTTTTTATAAGTATATTTGGAAAATTGGAAAATATAGATGATAATTTATATTTGAAATATATATACAAATCTAATACTTATATAGAAATTACAAAAAAAAATAATAATTTAAATATTAATTACAGTGAAGATATAATAGTATTTTTTAATAAATTGGAAATTGATATAAAAAAAATTTTTGAAGAATATTTAAATGTTAATAGTTTAATAATATTTGAAGATATTTTTGAAAGAGGTATAGGTAAAGAAATAAATGATTTTTTTGAAAATGAATTAATAACTTACTATATACCAGCTTCAAGAAGTTCTATAGCATTATTGAATAATCAAAGAACTAGATTAGATTATAATACTATAGATCTTATATTTTATCCTTTTTTTACACTTGTTGAAAAAATTGAGTTCCTATTCAAAGATGGAGTTCGAAATTTTATAAATAATAGCAATGATGATAATAAAAAAATATTTCTAAATGAAATGAATAAAAAAATAGAAAAATATATGGGTGGAGAATATTTTTGTGATGATAAGTTTGGGTATATAAAATTAGAAAATAGCAACAAAAAAATACCTGTAGATAAAATATCATCTGGCCAGCAAGAAATATTATGGCTTTTAAATTGTTTATTAGGTATAGCATGGTTAAATAGAAAAAATATTTTTCTTATAATAGAAGAACCTGAAGCTCATTTATATCCAAAAATGCAAAAAGAAATTATAGATTTTATTGTTAATTTTATGAATATGACTAATAACAGTATTTTAATTACAACTCATAGCCCTTATATATTGACAAGTGCTAATAATTTGCTTTATGCTGGAAAACTAAAAGAAAATTATAAAGACAATAAAGAAAAAATAGAAAAAATTAATAATATTGTAGGTGAATATGGAGCTATTAATCCTAATGAAATAAATGCTTTTAAATTATACTTAAATGATTTTAGATATACAAATCTTATTAATGAAGAACAGGAAATTAACTCTGAAGAAATAGACGATGTATCTAATACTATTAATGAAACATATACAAAACTGTTTGATATGGAATTAAATAATGAATAATAATTATGAACTATTAAAAAAAGATGATAGAAAAACTTTATCAGATTCACAAACAAAACTTTATATAAAAGCAGAAAATGATATCTTTATCATAAAAGTGGATAATGGTATATTTAATGACAATGTAAAAAAATGTGATTATTTAGCATATAGAAAAAAAGAAGTTTCTAATTTTATAGAATTAAAAGGTGTAAAAATAGATAAAGCATATATTCAAATTATAGAAACAATAAAAAATATTTCAGACAACAATAAATTGAAACATTTAATAGATACTAAGAAAGTAAAAGCTTATATAGTTAGTAAAGAAAAAAATAAAATTCCTCAAGGTATAGAAAATAAATCAAGAGAATTAGCAAAACTTTTATTTGCTAATTCTAAAATAAAACCTCAAAATATGTTTGAGTTAATTAATTATGTTCTTGTGGTTTCTGATAAAGATAAAAGGCAATCTAATGGAAATAGAATAATATGTTCATCTAAAAAACCTTTAATATTATAATATATACATAAGCAGCTATATTTTTATCAAAAATAAATTTTTTAAATTTAAAATGTTTGCAGGGCTTTGCCCTTAACGAAGTACACACTGAGCACTTCGCTTCTTTTGCGACCGTATGGAGTCCTTCAGAACGACTGTAGGAAGTGCCCTCGACGCGCCACAAAGAAGCAAAAGGGCTATATTTTAGCTTAAATTATTTATTATAGTTTTTATTTACGATTTTTTTATAAAGTTATAAATATTTTGTAATATCTTCTATAATATTGTCTGTATAAATTATAATATAACCTTTATTTTACCGAAAATATTAATATACTATATAGTATTATACTTGAGTATTGGTTTATTAATGATATAATACTCTTTAAGGTATAAAATAAATACTACTATATATAAGCGGAGTATTATGTCAGATAATAATTTAATGCCAGACAATAATTTAGTGTTGGATGAAACAGAAGTTCTTGCCGTAAGATTTATAGCAGAATATCCAGATTTGGACCAATATATATATTTCGTATTTTTTATAGATAAACTAACAATTAATCTTATTACCAAAACAGTATTAGTTTCAGATAATTATGAGTTATTTAAAGTATTAAATAGCTATGATAATTATTTGGAGCTTTATAAATATATAGAAGTTTATAATAATCTAAATTATAAAGTAAATATAGCTTTAGATAAATTAAATAGCGATTTAGATTCTGTTTTGTCTAACAGAACAAATGTAGTTCATACCACTATGGCAGCTATTAATGATGATATTATTTCTATAATAGATATATTTTCAGATACATTAAATGTTTCTATGGATTATAATATAGGCATATACGATGTAAGTTGTAAGGGGCTCGATATTGATGAAGTTAATAGTTTTATACAAGAGTTTAAAAAAGAGTTTGAAGGCAGCAATATAGATATAAGTCAATATAATTTAGATTCAAATAAAGATGAATCAAATAATGAAGAGAGTATTACATCAAAATATAAAATAGTAAATGGCGATTTTGTTGTGGCACCTATTATGGGCAGAGCTATAGCGGATATAAAGTTAGGTGATAAGATTATAGTAAAAGTAGATTATAGTTCTTTTTATCCAAGTATGACATATTTAGATGTGAATTCCAAAAAAAATAATAATAAATATTTGGTTGTAGGCGAGGTTATAGAGAAGACTGTTAATGAAGATTCTACAAGCATAGCATTAGCATTAAGTAATGAACATTGTGCTATAATAGAGGAGACAGAGCCTATAAAAGTTAAGGTATTTAATCCTCAAAAAGATAATTATATAACACCAAACTCTTATCAGGATAACACTAAAGAAGAGCAAATATATAGAATGTTATCACATTTTAATATGTTTAAGTTTTTATTATATGGATTAGGTTTTATTTCTTTATTTGTTTTGATTTATATTTTATTTGTTATAATACTATGATTGATTTTGATTAAAGTTTATAATGATTTAATACCGATAAAAGAGCAATTAAATTTTTTAAAGATAGATAGATGGAAAAGATAAAAGAATATTTTAATGAGTTTCTAGAGATAATATCAGAAAATGGAGAATATGCTGGGGTTGCTTTACTTAAGGGCAGTGTTTTTAGGGTTGATGATGAATATAATGTAAGTATTATTTGTTCGGGTGATTTTGCAGCTAATCATATAAAGAAAGATTTTTTAGAGCGTATAAAAAGTTATTTAAAAGATAAATCTGGATATGATATAAATATTCAAGTGTTAGTTGATGTAGAGATTGTTAATGAAGAAGAAAATAATATTGATGATGCTTCAGAAATAACAGTAACAACAGAAAATAATAATAATAATACAAAAAATAAATATAAATCCAATTTAAATGAATATTTCAAGTTTGACAATTTTATAGAGGGAAGCAATAATAAATTTGTTTTTGCTGCTGCCAAATTGGTTGCTGAGAAACCGGGCAGAGAATACAATCCTCTTTATATATATGGAAGTGTTGGTATAGGAAAAACTCATTTATTACAAGCTATAGGCAATTATTACTTGGAAAATAATCCAGATGCAAAAGTTAATTATATAGATGGAAGCGGATTTAGAGATGAATATATATACGGTCTTCAAAGTAAAAAGTCTGATAACTTTAAAAAGAAATATAAATCTTTAGACATGTTTTTACTTGATGATTTGCAATTATTAGAAAGTGCTCAGGAGACTTCTAAAGAATTGTTTGAAATATTTCAGGCTTTAGATAATGGCTGTAAGCAGATGGTGTTTGTAAGTGATAAGCCTCCGAAGGAACTTAGAAACATTGAGGCAAGATTAAAAAACAGATTTGAAAAAAGTTTAATATTATCCATCGAGCCTCCGCAGTATGAAACAAGACTAGCCATAATAGAGAGAAAACTAATTGATTTAAATACAACTATTGATGAAGAAGTAATAAAATATATGGCAGAAAATATTACAACAGATGTTCGTAAGATTGAAGGAGCTATTAGAGCTTATTTGTCTGTAAGAGATTTGATGAAAATAACTCCTACTGTTGAAGAGTGTGATAAATTAAATATATTCAAAGATTATTTTACTAACAAACCAAAATTAAAAAATGCTACTATAAAAGAAATAAAAAAAATAGTTGCAGATTATTACGGTATAGAGATGAGTGCCTTTACGAGCAGTGAGAGAACAAAGTTTATAGCTAAGGTTCGACATGTTGCTGTGTACTTAGCTTGTGAATATTCTAAAAAATCTGTTACGGAAATTGGCTTAGAGTTTAATAGAGACCATGCTTCTATAATACATGCCAGAGAAAAAATAAAAGAAGAGCTTAAAGCAGATTCACATGTTGCAAGAGAAATCAATGATATAATATCTTCTTTGTCTTAATTTATTAGAATTTAGCCAAATTTAAGCAAATTTATATAAAATTACTATAAAAAATAAATGTATGATATTTTGATATTTTTTCTTGACATTTATATAAATTCTTATATAATATTACTTGTATTGTTAAATAATACAATTTTTCATAAACCTCCTTATCACCCTGCAGATCCTTTCTCGGGGTGATACTTTTTTAAACACCTCTTTATAATTGCCTGTATAATTATTAAACATGTATTATTTGTATAAATGTGTTATTATTGAACATAATATTTATTTTTAAAATAATATTTATTTTTTATAATTGTAAAACCATAACTTCTATGTAGTTTTGATGATTTATAGCACACTCCAGTAAATAAAGCAGGTAATTTAAGCCTATATTAGTATTTTATGCTATTATTTTACTGTTTTTTAATAAATATAATAATAAAAAGATAATATCTTTGGCACGATTATTGCATATATTGCAGTGTAACTTCTGTGAATAATAAAAAGGAAATTAAAAGGAGATTAAATGGAAGAAGAAATGAAAGAAGGCAATGAAACGGCTAATAATGAAAAGGTTAGCGAGGATATTGCAGAAAACAATTCTAATGCAGAAGCTAATGAAACTAATGAAGAAGAACAAAAAGAGGCTTGTGAATGTTGTGAATCTTGCGAATGTTCTGAGAATAATGAAGATGAAATTAGCATTCTAAAAAAGAGAATAGAAGAGTTAGAAAATGAAGTTTCTGATATGAAAGATAAATATATGCGTGCTATGGCTGAGGCAGAGAATATTAGAAAGAGAACTGCCAAAGAAAAAGCTGACGGCATAAAGAGAGCTAATAAAGGTATGTTATTATCTCTTATCAATTTTATGGATAATTTTGAGAGGGCATTAAAATCTTTTGATAATGATGAAACTATAAAGGGAAGCGAATATTACAAAGGCATAGAATTAATACATAAGCAGTTTATAGATTTTTTAACTGATAATGGTGTAAGTGAGATAGAGGCATTAGGAGAGGAGTTTGACCCTAACTTGCATGAGGCATTAACTATGATAGAGGTTCCTGATATTGATAAGGAGCAGGTTGTAGAAGTTTATGCTAAGGGCTACAAATTAAATGATGAACTTTTGAGAACGGCTAAAGTTGTAGTTGGAAAACCAAAAGCAACTGAATAATAATAAATTTTTATTTACTTTATATTTTAAGGAGATTTTTATATGGCACATATTCAACTTTTTAGAGCTTATTTTGAACCTAAAGCATCAAAAACAGAAAGCATAAAACACATTGATAAGGTTTTGCAAGATTTAACAGATGAGATTAACAGA
This sequence comes from Brachyspira sp. SAP_772, assembly GCF_009755885.1. NCBI lineage: Bacteria > Pseudomonadati > Spirochaetota > Spirochaetia > Brachyspirales > Brachyspiraceae > Brachyspira > Brachyspira sp. SAP_772. The sequence goes on from NZ_VYIX01000002.1 coordinate 872,971, forward strand.
CATATAGAAAACAGAGAAGTTATTAATGTTGATCTTAATACATCACATTTAGGAAATGGGCATACTGAATATATTGTAAGTGTTCTAACGAAGAACTAGACTTACAAAGTTTAACAATACATAAATATATATTTAATTATTAACATTTAAGGAGAAGTTTATAATGAGTAAAATTATTGGAATAGATTTAGGAACTACAAATTCATGTGTAGCGGTAATGGAAGGCGGTAAACCTGTAGTAATAACAAACAGTGAAGGAAACAGAACAACACCTTCTATAGTAGCATTTACAAATAAAGGGGAAGTATTAGTAGGACAGCCTGCTAAAAACCAAATGGTAACTAACCCAGAAAATACAATATTCTCTATAAAGAGATTTATGGGCAACACTTATGCAGAAGTATCAGAAGAGCGTTTAAGAATGCCTTATACAGTTATAGAGGAAGACGGAAAAGTAAAAATTAAAACACTTGAAGGAAACTTTACTCCTCAAGAGATAAGTGCTAGAACACTTCAAAAGATGAAACAAACAGCTGAAGAGTATTTAGGTGAAACAGTAACAGATGCAATCATCACAGTACCTGCATACTTTAATGACAGCCAAAGACAGGCAACAAAAGATGCTGGAAGAATTGCTGGACTTAATGTATTAAGAATAATAAACGAGCCTACAGCTGCTGCTTTAGCTTATGGTATGGAGAAAAAGAAAGATGAGAAAATAGCAGTTTATGACTTGGGCGGCGGTACATTTGATATATCTATACTTGAATTAGCTGACGGAGTATTTGAAGTAAAAAGTACAAACGGTGATACACATTTAGGCGGTGATGATTTTGACCAAGCTATAATTAATTGGCTAATAGAAGAGTTTAAGAAAGATACAAGCGTTGATTTAAATAACGACAAAATGGCTTTACAGAGATTAAAAGAAGCTGCTGAAAAAGCTAAAAAAGAACTTTCTAGCTCACTTCAAACAGATATTAATTTGCCGTACTTGACAGCAGATACATCAGGCCCTAAACACTTGAATGTATCTTTATCAAGAGCAAAATTTGAGGATTTAGTAAGAGGCTTAGTAGAGAAAACTCGTATCCCATGTGAAAAAGCATTGAAAGATGCAGGACTTTCTACTAGCGATATAGATGAAGTTATACTTGTTGGAGGTTCTACAAGAGTACCTTTAGTACAGGAAACAGTTAAAAACATATTTGGAAAAGAGCCGAACAAAAGCGTAAACCCAGACGAAGCAGTAGCAATGGGTGCTGCAGTACAGGGCGGTATAATTAAAGGTGATGTTAAAGACGTACTTCTTCTTGACGTTACTCCGCTTTCACTCGGTATTGAAACAGAAGGTTCAGTAATGACTGTTTTAATTAACAGAAACACTACTATACCTACAAACAAAAAACAAGTGTTCTCAACAGCAGCAGACAATCAATCATCTGTAACTATTAGAGTATTACAAGGTGAAAGAAAAATGGCTAATGACAACAGAGAGCTTGGAAGATTTGACTTAGTAGGCATACCTCCTGCACCAAGAGGCGTACCTCAAATTGAAGTTTCATTTGATATTGATGCTAATGGTATAGTACATGTTACAGCTAAAGATTTGGGTACTGGTAAAGAGCAGAAAGTAACATTGTCTTCTTCAAGCGGACTTAGCGAGGAAGAAATAAACAGAATGGTTCAGGATGCAGAAAAACATGCTGAAGAAGATAAAAAGAAAAAAGAGGAAGTTGAGGCTAAAAACAATGCTGACCATATGATTTATCAAACAGAAAAATTGTTGAAAGAAAACGGAGACAAATTACAGCCTTCAGATAAATCAGAGATTGAGTCAAAAATGAGTGCTTTAAAATCAGCAGTAGAATCTAACAATACAGACAGTATAAAAAGAGCTACAGACGATTTACAAGCGGCATGGAGCAAAGCTTCAGAGGCTCTTTACAAACAAGCAGGAGCACAGCAAGGTCAGGCAGATGCACAACAAGCACAGCCAGATAACAGCCAAGATTCAGGCAGAAAAGATGATAGCGTAGTTGATGCTGACTATGAGGTTGTTGATGATAATGACAAAAAATAATTATAGATAAAAAGTAAAAGTTGAATATATAAAGTCTAGTAGGCGGTTGGAAGTTAATTTTTAATAGTTGATTTTCAGCCGCCTATATTTTTATGGAGTATATAAAATGATTGAATTATTGGAAGCCTCTAAAAATAATGATTTAGAAACATTAAAAGCCTTAATAGAAAAAGGAGCTGATATAAATGCTAAAAATGATTATGGAAAAACAGCTTTGATGATAGCTTCAGAGAATGGGCATTTGGAAATTGTTAAGTATTTAATCGATAAAGGTGCAGATGTTAATAATGAAACCATGTATGGAGATACTGCTTTAGTATATGCTTCAGAGAATGGACATTTTGAGGTGGTAAAATATTTAATAGAAAAAGGAAGTGATATAATAAATCATAGCAGTGCTTTATGGTATGCTTCAAAAAATTGTCATAAAGAAATAGCTAAATTATTAATAGATTCTGGTGCAGATATTAATTTTAAAAATATATCAGATGTTACTGTTTTGATATTTGCTTCAATGAATAATCATTTAGAAATAGTAAAATTATTAGTAGATTCAGGAGCTGATATAAATGTTAAGGATAAAAAGGGTGGAACTGCTTTGAGATATGCTTTGGAAAAAGGGCATTTAGAAGTAGTAAAATATTTGATAGATAAAGGAGCTGATATAAATGCTAAAAATGATTATGGAGAAACAGCTTTGATGTGGGCTTCAATAGATGGGCATTTAGAAGTAGTAAAATATTTAATAGGTAAAGGTGCTGATGTAAATGCTAAATCTAACAATAATGGAACAGCTTTGATGAGTGCTTCAAGAAATGGGCATTTAGAAATAGTGAAATATTTGCTAGATAAAGGTGCTGATATAAATGCTAAAAATAGTCATAATTGGACGGCTTTGATATTGGCTTCAAGAAATGGGCATTTAGAAGTAGTAAAATATTTGATAGATAAAGGAGCCGATATAAATGCCAAAGATAAATTTTATAATTGTACAGCTTTGATGTGGGCTTCAATAGATGGGCATTTAGAAGTAGTAAAATATTTATTAGATAAAGGAGCCGATATAAATGCCAAAGATAAAGATAATGGAACAGCTTTGATATTGGCTTCAAGAAATGGGCATTTAGAAGTAGTAAAATATTTAATAGGTAAAGGGGCTGATGTAAATGCTAAAGATGATAGTAATATTACAGCTTTGATATTTGTTTCTAAAAAAGGGTATTTGGAAATAGTAAAACTTTTAATAGATTCAGGAGCTGATATAAATGTTAATGATAAAAAGGGTGGAACTGCTTTGAGATATGCTGTGGAAAATGGGCATTTGGAAGTAGTAAAATATTTGATAGATAAAGGTGCTGATGTAAATGCTAAAAATAATAAAAATATTACAGCTTTGATGTTTGCTTCAATTAATGGGAATTTGGAAGTAGTAAAATATTTGATAGATTCAGGAGCTGATACAAATGTTAAGGATAAAAAGGGTAGAACTGCTTTGAGATATGCTGTGAAAAATGGGCATTTGGAAGTAGTAAAATATTTGATAGATAAAGGAGCTGATGATTTAAATGAAGTTTTGATGAGGGCTTCAAGAAATGGGCATTTAGAAGTAGTAAAATATTTGATAGATAAAGGATTTGATATAAATGCTAAAGATGATAGTAATATTACAGCTTTGATGAGGGCTTCAAGAAATGGGCATTTAGAAGTAGTAAAATATTTAATAGATAAAGGAGCTGATATAAATGCTAAAGATGATAGTAATATTACAGCTTTGATGTGGGCTTCAATTAATGGGAATTTGGAAGTAGTAAAATATTTGATAGATAAAGTAGCCGATGTAAATGCTAAAGATAATGATGGTAAAACAGTTTTGATGTGGGCTTCAAGAAATGGGCATTTAGAAGTAGCTGAATTTTTGAAAGCTAATGGAGCTATATAATTAAAACTATAGTGAGACAAATATATATAAAGTATTGAAAATGCAGTTCTTTTGGTTCTTTTATACCAATACCGAGTAGGTGCCTATCGGCAAAAGAACTGGGGTGCGGGGCAAAGCCCTGCAAAATAAAAAACTTAAAAAAAATTTTTCGGCAAATTCAAATCATATATTCTAAAATAACTATATTTTGTTATATGATTTTTTTGTTCAACTTTTTCCCGCAGCAAAAAGTTGCAAAAAATGCAAATGTTTTAGCTTTGTATGTTGTTAATATATATAAATGAATGTAAGATAATATCTGTATTTTTATTTTATAGATAAAGCTATATTTTATAAAATGCAGTTCTTTTGCTTTTTTACTAAAATATAAATTTATTTTGGGTAAAATGTATTTGTTTCAGCATTATGGTTTTGAGTTATGATTTAGAGTAAGGAAATATAAAGATAGCAGAATTTTTAAAATATAATGGAGGCAGTATGAAAAAGAAAAAAGATGTTGAGTTAATAGAAGTTATTAAAAAGAATGATTTAGAAAGAGTAAAATTTTTAATATCAAATGGTGCTGATGTTAATATAAAAAACAGATATGGTAATACTCCTTTAAATACAGCTTCAGGATTTGGTTATTTTGAAATTGTTAAATATTTGATAGATAAAGGAGCTGATGATTTAAACTTGGCTTTGGGTTATGCTTCAGAGAACGGTCATTTAGAAATAGTTAAATATTTGATAGATAAAGGAGCTGATGATTTAAACTTGGCTTTGAGACATGCTTCATATAGTGGGTATATAGAAGTAGTTAGATATTTGATAGATAATGGGGCTAATGACTTAAATGATGCTTTAAACTATTCTTCAGAGAACGGTCATTTAGAAATAGTCAAATATTTGGTAGATAAAGGGGCTAATGGCTTAAATGATGCTTTAAACTATGCTTCAGAGAGCGGTCATTTGGAAATAGTCAAATATTTAGTAGATAAAGGAGCTGATGATTTAAATATGGCTTTGTGCTATGCTTCAGAGAGCGGTCATTTAGAAATAGTCAAATATTTGGTAGATAAAGGGGCAGATGTTAATAATGAAAATAGAGATGGTGATACTGCTTTAGTATATGCTTCTGAGAATGGACATTTTGAGGTGGTAAAATATTTAATAGAAAAAGGAAGTGATGTAATAAATCATAGTAGTGCTTTATGGTATGCTTCAAAAAATTGTCATAAAGAAATAGTTAAATTATTAATAGATTCTGGGGCAGATATTAATTTAAAAAATATAGAAGATGTTACTGTTTTGATGCTTGCTTCAATGAATAATCATTTAGAAATAGTAAAATTATTAGTAGATTCAGGAGCTGATATAAATGTTAAGGATGAAAAGGGTAGAACTGCTTTGAGATATGCTGTGAAAAATGGGCATTCAGAAGTAGCGGAATTTTTGAAAGCTAATGGGGCTAAATAATTATATTTTGTAATAGAAGTTTTTTGTTAAACTTTATATATTGGAATATTTATAGGTGCAAGATAATGCTTGTATTTTATTTAAAAATGCAGTTCTTTTGGTTCTTTTATACCAATACCGAGTAGGTGCCTATCGGCAAAAGAACTGGGGTGCGGGGCAAAGCCCTGCAAAATAAAAAAACTTTTAGAAGCTTTAAAATTTTTAGTATGTAGTTAAATAACTATATTTTGTTATATGATTTTTTTCTTCAACTTTTTCCCGCATTACACCGTGTGGACTTCGTCAAAGTTTTAGCCATTCGGGCACGCTTCGTAGAGGGGCTAGCCCCCACAAATAAAAAACATATTTTCAACTTATAAGCCTAAATAATCAAATACATCACTCTTTGACAATTTTCTGCAACATTAGTATAATATACACATGAATAAGATTAATCTATTAAATGACTTTTTTATCAGGTATCTTTTAGCTTCTAAAGGTGATGAGGATATACTTGAAAATATAGTGAATGCTGTACTTACTAATATTGGTTTTGAAACAGTTCATAATTTAGAGATAATTAATCCTTATAATCTTAAAGATAATCAATATTTAAAAGAATCTATTTTAGATGTAAAAGCTAAAACTAATGATAATAAAAAAATCATAATAGAGTTTCAGCTCTTTGGAAATATAGATTTTTTAAAAAGAATTTATTATTATATATCAAAAAATATAGCTTTAGAATTAAAAACTAATGAGGCTTACAGAGATATAAGTCAAATAATTAGTATAAATTTTTTAGATTTTAATTTAAACTTTAATGATAATGGAAAAGAGCATAGATGTTTTAAGCTTATAGATACTGATAATCATAATATAAGTTTAGATATGATTCAGATACATTTAATAGAGATAAAAAGATTTAAAAAAATATTAGAAACTTCAACCATTGAAGATATAAAGAAAAATAAATTACTTTCTTGGATAGAGTTTTTTACGTCAAAGGATTTAAATAAAATTATAGACAAGCTAAAGGAGGAAAACATCATTATGAGCAAAGTTATAGAAAAATATAAAATATTTACTTCTGATGAAGAGAGTATGCAAGTTTATAATGCTCGTGAGGCTTTTCTATATGGACAGGAAGTTATGCTAAAGAGGGAGAGGGAAGAAGGTATAAAAGAAGGTATAGAAAAGGGTATTGAAAAAGGTATAGAAAAAGAAAAATATGCATTAGCTAAAAATATGAAAACAGAAAATATAGATATTAATTTAATAAGTAAAATAACAGGTTTAAGCAAAGAAGAAATAGATAATTTATAATTCAATTATTTGCAAACGGATTTATATATGGAAAATAATATTAAAAACGAAACTACTTTTGACAATTTCCTTTCTCTCGACATTAGAGTAGGCACAATCATAGAGGCAGAAGATTTTCCAAAGGCTAAAAGACCTGCATACAAATTAAAAATTGATTTTGGAGAATTAGGAATAAAAGTATCATCTGCTCAAATTACTAAGCTCTACAAAAAAGAAGATTTAATTGGAAGAAAAATTGTTGCCGTTGTAAATTTCCCAAAAAAACAAATAGCTAACTTTTTTTCTGAATGCCTTGTTCTTGGTGCTGTAAAAGAAAATAATGAAGTTGTTTTACTTAGCATTAATGAAGAAGCAGAAAACGGTACTCCTATAGGCTAATTTCTTTTAATTTAACATGCTCATTACAATTTGACTTTTTGTATAATTGATTTATCATTATAGCCAAATACATTTATTATAAATATTTTTTATATTAGAGGAAAATATGGAAAAAATAAAAATAGAGAATGTAGAGCTAACATTATCGCATCCTGATAATTTAAATATAAAATGGACAGGACAAAATGATTTAGTTAGGCAGATAATGGCTTCTTGGCATATAATATCTGAAGATGATATACCACTAAACCCTAGAATTGTGGGTAAGCCCGGTGCTGGAAAAACTACTCTCTCATATTATGTAGCTAAAGAACTTCTTAAAAGAGATGTTTATATATTTCAATGTACAGTGGACACTAGACCAGAGGATTTAATAATAATACCTGTAATATCAGAAAATAACACAATAAGTTATCATGCTTCAAGTTTGGTTACTGCAATGATTAAGGGTGGGGTTGCAATACTTGATGAAGGAAACAGAATGAGTGAGAAAACTTGGGCTTCACTTGCTCCGCTTCTTGATGACAGAAGATATGTTGAAAGTGTGATTGCGGGTATAAAAATAAAGGCTCATCCAGATTTTAGAGTTATAGTTACAATGAATGATGATGCGAGCACTTTTGAACTTCCTGAATATATACATTCTCGTTTGCAGCCTACAATAGAGCTTCCTTTTCCAGATGTTAAAGAAGAGTATGACATATTAAAAATGAATCTTCCTTTTGCTGATGATGAAATATTAAAAATTACTGTTGGTTTTTTACAGAAGTCGCATATACATAATGCTTCTTTTTCTGTGAGAGATGGTATTAGCATGGCGAGATACGCTATGAAGCTTTATAATAGTAATATTGCCCATAGTAAAGATTCTGCTTTTTTAATAGCTTTAAAATCTGTGCTTGGTAATGAGGGCATTAGAATATTATCACTTAATATTGATGAGAATAACAAAGATGAATAATTTTAAAAATTTAAAAAACAAAAAAGAGAAAAGAGATTATTTAAAAGAGAATTATTTTAATAAGTCTATATACTGTGTTACTGCTGAAGATTTTTCTAAGGGACGAAATAATATTGAAGTAGTAGGCTCTATGCTTGAGGCAGGTATAAAGATTATTCAATATAGAGAAAAAGAAAATCCTAAAAAATATATGCGTGAGAAGTATGAAGAATGTGTTAAGATAAGGGAGATGACAAAAAAAAGCAATGCATTATTTTTAGTAGATGATTATGCTGATTTGGCTTTGGCGGCGGATGCTGATGGGGTGCATATTGGTCAAAATGACATGCCTATAGAAGTAGTTAGAAAGATTGTTGGAGAGGATATGATTATAGGGCTTTCTACAAAAAATATTAATGAAGCTAATGAGGCTTTAAATAGCAGTGCTGATTATATTGGTATTGGTCCTATATTTGATACTAATACTAAAATTGATGCTAATAATGCTGTGGGTATTGAGTATTTGGATTATATTGCTAAAAATATTGATATGCCTTTTGTTTGTATTGGGGGCATTAAACTTAATAATATGGATTTGCTTATAGAGCATAATGCAAAATGTTTATGCATGCTTACTGAGATTGTTGCTTCTGATGATATTAAAAATAAATGCGAAACTTTAATAAAAAAAATGCATTCTTAATAATAATTATTTCATTTGTTTTTTTATTTGCTCTAAGTAATTTTTTATTTAATGATAAAGAAGCATTATTTATAGATGATGCTTCTATTGAGGCATTTATTAAAAACTCTAACACTCAAATAATATATGATTATATAAAATTTAGAGAAGATGTTTTTGTTGTTGTAGATAATGATAGTAAATCATTAGACAATATAAAAAATGTTTTTCCAAGTGCTAAATTTATAGGTGAGTTTCGTTTTAAAATATATTCAAGATTAAGAAAAAATATATTATGTTTTTTTAGCGATGATAGTCTAATAGAATATGCTTACAAAAATAAAATAGCGTATTATAAAGTTGTATTAGATATTAATAGTATAAATAAAAATGAGTATATTACATTAAGAGATTCTAATAATTCAAAAATATTTTTATCTATTACAAATGAAAATAACAATTATTATAATATTGATAAAGATTCTATAAAAGTTTTGGACGGCGACACCATAACATATAATAATAATATTTATAGGTTTATAGGGCTTGATGCACCAGAGTTGGAACAAGTTTACGGCAAAGAGGCAAAGGACTATGTTTCTAATTTAATAAAAAATAGTGAAAAAGTTTCTATACTCGTTTCTTCCTATGATGTATTTGATAGGATATTATGTCATATTTTAGTTGATGATGTGCCTTTAGCTTATTATATGATAGAAGAAAAGTTAGCAAAAGAGACTATATTAAAATATGGAGATAATGGTTTTGATGAAATTGCTAGCAATATAGTTTATTTATCGAAGTTTCAGGGTAGGCGAAAGTTTATAGACCCAGCGAGATACAGAAGAGAAAACCGCTAATTTTGTTTAAGATTTTTTAATTATAAATATTAGTATAAATGATATTAATTTTATTTTAAATGTAGTATAAAGTATATATTTTAGCTAAAAAATAGCCTTTTTGCTTCTTTGTGGCACGCCGCAAGGGCACTTCCTTCGGTCGCAAAAGAAGTGGGGTCTGGGGCAAAGCCCCAGATATAAAACAAAAATATAAATATTATTTTAGCTTTATATATTAAAAAAAATATTAGCTATAGTATTTGCACTTTTTGCAACTTTTTGCGGCGGGAAAAAGTTGAACAAAAAACTTGTATAACAAAATATATTTGTTTCAGTATATAAAAAAAGGAGCTTAAAAAAATTAAGCCCCTTTATAGTTATTTATTAATTATTATTTTTTAACATCAATGAGTTTGTCTAAAGCATTTACACTAGCAGATGATGTTGGCTCTATATTAGCATAATCATCAGAGTTAGTGACAATTACAGGAGTAACTGTAGGGTAGCCTGCGGCTTTTATTCCCTCAATGTTAAACTCTAATAATAAATCGCCTTTCTTAATTTTCTGACCATCTTCAATATGAGAAGTAAAATGCTCACCATTGAGTTTAACAGTATCCATACCTATATGGATTAACAACTCAACGCCTTTATCAGAAGTAAGCCCAATAGCATGTTTTGTAGGGAAAGCAGTCTCTATTATTCCGTCAAAAGGAGCATATACTTTGCCTTCAGCTGGGTCAATAGCAATGCCCTTACCCATAGCACCAGAAGAAAATGCTTCGTCTTTAACATCTTCAAGTTTAACAATACTTCCTTTAATAGGAGCATAAACAGTGTCAACAAGTTCATTACTGCTAGCAGATGCTGATTCTTGCTTTTTAGGTTCATTAGCAGCAGTGCTTTCACTAGAAGCAGCAGTAGCATTATTTTCATTGTCGCTTATAGGGTCATTCAAATACTCTTCAAGTCTTGATTTTATTACTGTAACTTTTGGTCCATATATAACCTGTATTCCATTACCTTTTTTGATTATACCAGCAGCACCGCTAGCTTTTAATGTAGCATCAACAACTTTTGAAGGGTCAAATACTGTTACACGAAGTCTTGTAGCACAGCAATCAACATCGCTAATGTTTTTCTTACCGCCAAGTCCTGCAGTTATTAAAGGAGCCTCTTCGTATTGGAATAGTGGATTTGTATCAACTTTCTCTCCGCTTGCAGCAGCCTTAGCAGCAGCAACATCCGCTCTTCTATAAAGTTTAGGCTCTTCACTGTCTGGTTCTCTTCCCGGTGTTTTCCAATCAAATTTCTTAATCAAAGCAGAGAATAAGAAATAGTAAATAAAGAAATAAACAGCACCAACTACTACAATCCATATCCAATTAGTTTTAGCATTTCCTTGTATTACACCAAATAATAGTAAGTCTATTAAACCGCCAGAGAATGTCATACCAACTGTAACATGAAGTATATGCATAAGCATAAAAGATATACCAGCAAGTACACAGTGTATAGCATAGAATATTGGAGCTACAAATAGGAATGTAAATTCTATAGGCTCAGTAATACCTGTAATCATAGCTGTTAGAGCAGCAGAGAAAAGTAAAGCACCTACAACTTGTTTTTTCTCTGGTCTAGAAGTCTTATACATTGCCAAAGCAGCACCCGGTAAACCAAATATCATGAATGGGAATTTACCAGTCATAAAACGAGTAGCATCAACACTGAATGCAGTTGTAGTAGGAGAGCCTAACTGAGCAAAGAATATATTTTGTGCACCTTCTACTAATGTACCGTCTATAACCATAGTACCGCCAAGTGAAGTTTGCCATAAAGGTGTATAGAATACGTGGTGAAGACCGAAAGGTATTAATGCTCTTTCTATGATACCATAGAATAAAGTACCCACATAACCAGAACCAGCTATTAAATCTCCGAGTTTATTCATTACAACCTGTATAGGAGGCCATACAAAATACATTAATATACCCACTACCAAGAAAGTAATAGCAGATATTATAGGCACAAATCTTGTACCGCCGAAAAATGATAATACTTGAGGAAGCTCTATAGTATAGAATCTGTTATGTAAAGCAGCTACTCCTAATCCTACTATAATACCTCCAAATACACCCATCTGAAGTGATAATATACCAACAACATTAGTAGTAGAACCAGCTAATAATTTATCAGCTCCCCCCATAACTGTTATCATCTTACCAATAGAAGCATGCATTACAAAAAATGCTATAGCTCCAGATAAAGCAGCAACCTCTTTTTCTTTCTTTGCCATACCAATAGCTACACTCATAGCAAATATTATAGGCAAGTTTCCAAATATAATATTACCAGCCTCACTTAATACTGATAATATATCATAAGCAATAGTGCCCGGACCTAAAATCCCCATGAGATTATAAGTTTCAAGCATAGTTGTGTTTGTAAGAGAGCTGCCTATACCCAAAAAGAGCCCTGCTACAGGAAGCACAGCTATAGGAAGCATGAATGACCTTCCTACTCTTTGCAATACTCCAAAAAGTTTATCCTTCATATGTAAAAACTCCAATTTTTTTGATATAATATAATATTATCAATATTTTTTTATATGTCAAATGATATTTTGTTTTAACGATACCTTTATCACAAAAAAAGATAAATATTAGCAAATTATAGAATAATAACTATAATAAATATTGAAAATAAATACTTGATTTTTTCGCTTTTACTATTATAATTAAATACTAAAAATAATGAAATTAATAAGAGGATATTATGTCTGAAAATACTACTACATCTAAACTTCAAAAAAATGCGGAATTAATATTTACTTATGTATATAACAATAGAATAATTTTTATATCTGGTTTTGTGTTGATAATAGCAATTATAGCTGGTATTTTAATTTATAATATGAATATAGAAAATGCTGATAAAGAAACAGCAGCAAATTTTGAAGAAGCTTTGGCATTATACGGTATGTATCAAACAGCAAATATTCCTCAGGAACAATTAAACAACCCCGCTTTAATAGTAGATATTACTACAAGAGTTCAAAAAACTTATAATGAAGCTAAAGGAAAAACTCTAAAACTTAGAGCAGCTTTTACTTTGGGCGGGCTTTATTTTGATGTTGCTAACTATAACGAAGCTAAAAAATATTATCAGGAAGTGGCAAACTCTAGAGGCTTTTATTTGCAGCCTGCCGCTTCATACAATTTGGCTAATGTATTAATAGAACAAACTAATTATGCAGAGGCTGCTGCTGTTTTAGAAAACTTTACTAAAGCATATCCTAAAAGTTATTTAACTCCTCAAGCAACTTTAACTTTATCTGATGTATATAGAAAACAAAATGATAAAACTAAAGCTATTAATGTATTAAGAACTTGGGTAAATAATAACACTAATAATACAGAATATTTTAATATATTTAATGAAACTATTACTCTTATAGAAAACAATATATATTAATTTTTTATTAATTTTTTATTAATTTTTTATTAATTTTTTATTAATTTTTAAGGAAAAAACATTGAATAATAATGCTCCTATCATAGTTCAGGGCGATGGCACTATTTTATTGGATGTAAGTACAGAGCATTTTGAAGAAATAAGAAATTTTTTGCTTGTATTTGCTGAGCTTGTAAAGAGTCCTGAATATATTCACACATATAGAATTACATTAGTATCATTATGGAATGCTGCTAGCTTAAATTATAGTGCCGAGTCTATAATAGATTTTTTAAAGAAATATTCTTCTTATGATATACCAAAAAACATTGTAAAACAAATAGAAAGCAGTATATCAAAATATGGAAAAATAAAGATTATTAAAGAAGATGATGATAAATATTATCTTGTAAGCGATGATGAAACTATTATAGAAGAAGTATTGCATTATAAGGCAATGGTAAAATATATTAAAAGAGAAGTTAATGATAATAAAATAGAGATAGACCCAATTTACAGAGGGCATATAAAATTAGCTCTCATAAATATAGGATATCCTGTAGAAGATTTAGCGGGGTATAAAACAGGAGAAGAGTATCATTTTAATTTACGTAATAAGCTTTTATCTAATGGGGAAGATTTTTCTTTGAGGGAGTATCAATTAAATGCAATAGATGCCTTTTATGCAAATGGACGTCCTGAGGGTGGTGCTGGTGTTATAGCTTTGCCTTGCGGTACTGGTAAGACGGTTGTAGGAATAGCTGCTATGAGTAAGATGCAGACAAAAACTCTTATAATAGTTACAGGTGTTACAGCTTGCAGGCAGTGGAGAGATGAGATATTAGATAAAACAGATATACCAAAAGAGGATATTGGCGAATATAACGGACTCAACAAAGAAATAAAACCTATCACAATAGCCACATACAAAATACTTACATATAGAAAAGACAAAGAATCTCCTTTTGTGCATTTTGAATTATTTTTTAAGCATAATTGGGGGCTTATAATATATGATGAGGTTCATTTGCTTCCTGCTCCTATAATAAAGCTTACCAGTGAAATTCAGAGTATGAGAAGGCTTGGGCTTACTGCTACTTTGGTGCGTGAAGATGGGCTTGAAAAAGATGTATTTTGTTTAATTGGTCCTAAGAAGTTTGATATGCCTTGGAGGGAGCTTGAAGAGAAGAAGTTTATTGCTGAGGCTTATTGTTATGATTTGAGAATACCTTTAGATAATACACAGAGAGCTGATTATGTGGTGTCAAGCGATAAAGTGAAGTTTAGAATTGCTAGTGAAAATATACTTAAATATGAAATAGTAAAAAAAATTATAAAAAAACTTGAAGGTAAAAATATACTTATTATAGGGCAGTATTTAAATCAGCTTAATGAAATGAAAAGACAGACTGGATATACCATTATTACAGGTAAAACTCCTCAGGCTGAAAGAGATGAGATTTATAAAAAGTTTAAGTCTGGCGAGATAAAAATACTTATAGTAAGTAAAGTAGCTAATTTGGCGGTTGATTTGCCCGATGCTAATGTATTAATACAAATATCTGGTACTTTCGGCTCTAGACAGGAAGAAGCTCAAAGGTTAGGGCGTGTTCTTCGTCCTAAAAAAGGTGAAAACAAAAGTTATTTCTTTTCGGTTATTACAAGCGACACAAAAGAAGAAGATTTCTCTCATAAGAGACAATTATTTCTTACAGAGCAGGGATATCATTATGAGCTTTTGGATATGGCTTCTTTTGAAGAGCTTACTTTTTCAAAATAAAATTTTATATAAAGTTCTTATTTTTTATATTTTAAATAAAAAAAACACTCTATAGAGAACCTATAGAGTGAAAGTAATGGGTTTGTATATATATCTTAAGAGTGCAACAAATGACTTTTGTGCTATTTATATAAACATATAATAATAAAAATAGTAAAATATTATATAAAAATAATGTGAAAAATGCTATAAAAAATATTATAAAAATTAGTAAAAGATGATGTAAAAAAATGGGCCTGTGAAAAAATCACAAGCCCTTCATAATAGTGTTAGGAGTCTGATAATAATGAATAATTACTTATCTTTTAGTTATACTTATATAACCTAATAATTTAATTTAGGTAAAAATATATTTATATTATTTATTTTTATATATATTTTCTTTTTTTGATATGTTAAATTTTGATAATATATAAACTATTCCAATTAGAAATCTTAAAAAATACATAGATATTGTATAAATAGGGTGAGATAGTAATTTTTTCCATTTGCCTTTTTCTATATATACTCCAAAATATCTATAAAATAATCCAAACTGCTTTTTGGTGATTTCATCATATCCCCATTTTTCAAAATAATTATTAAAGTTTGAAGCATAGTAGCTTTTTTTTATTATATATTGTTTAAGAGTATGATTTTCATGATGATATAGGGGAGATTTTATTATATCAACATCTCCCATTTGT
The DNA here is from genome assembly GCF_009755885.1 of Brachyspira sp. SAP_772. Taxonomy (NCBI): domain Bacteria; kingdom Pseudomonadati; phylum Spirochaetota; class Spirochaetia; order Brachyspirales; family Brachyspiraceae; genus Brachyspira; species Brachyspira sp. SAP_772. The sequence goes on from NZ_VYIX01000002.1 coordinate 888,514, forward strand.
TTTATGCGTCTGTCAATATCCCAATCTTCAGCACTATTTAAGTTTGAATCGAATCCACCTATTTTTATAAAAGCCTCTCTTCTAAAAAAACGAACACCGTCTATTACAGTGGCATCATAAAAAGAGCGTTCGAAATTTCTTACTTTATTAAAAAAAGTGTTGCCATATATTTTTTCTGGTATGTATAAAGCCTGAATATTTTTGTTGCTATTAAAAACTTCTAAGCATTCTGATATAACATTTTCTGATAAAGTCATATCAACATCTAAAAAGCCTATTATTTCACCAGACGACATTTCAGCACCATAGTTTCTTTGAGCAGAGCGTTCTGGGCCTTTAATAAAAGTTTTTGCCCCTAACTCTTTTGCTATTTCTACGGTTCTGTCGGATGAATTATTGTCTACTAATATTATTTCTATGTCTTTATAATTAGAGTTTTTTACAGCATTTATGCAATCTGCAATAAAGTTTTCAGAGTTTCTTGTTGTGATGATTATGCTTACCATTAGTATTTCCAAAAGTATTTTTTAAAAAAGTTATATATAAATAACTATATTTTATAAAAAATAAATTTAGAGTTTTTCCTATAACTGTATGTAAAGCTATATTCAACTCTAATAATTTATCTTCCATATAAAGTATAATTATTTTGATATTGTTTTTAACTTGCACTTTTTGGTTCTTTTTGATGCGGGAAAAAGAACAACAAAAAAAACACAAACTTAAAATTATACAAAAAAATAACAAGAGTTATTAATAAAAGCTCTTGTTATTTAATTTCAAAAAATAAAATTAATTGTTCTTAGCTCTCCAAGTTTCTTTTTCAAACTCGCCTTTTATAGGTATTAAAGATTCATCTAAATCTATTTCAAGTGTAGAGTTAAAAATATTATAAGCTATCATCCAAGATACAAAGCCTACTATAACAACTATTTCTTGGTCGTTGAAATATTTTTTTAATTTAGCCATAAACTCATCAGTAACACCATTAGGGTCTTTTACCATTTGTTTACCTAATTCTGATAATAACTCTTCTTTTTCAGTAAGTTTAAGATTTTTAGGGTCATCGCCTATAGCTTTCAAATCTCTTATAAAAAATAATGAACATAATATACAGCCGTTAGTAGTAGAAACTGAATGTGCTAATATCATAGCAGCTCTCTCTCCTACAACTTCAACGAGTCTGTCATATGAAGTATACCAACCCATCATAGTGTCATAAGTAACATAATCATTAAGAAGTGCTTTTTTCATATTTGTTACACTTCCGCTTTTTTTGATATGATAATCAAAAGCATCCTTTACTTTGCCTTGTGCTTCTTCATATTCTACAAATTTTACTCTTGCCATAATTTTACTCCTAATATAAAAGCTTTATAAAAAATTATTGGTTTTATATTAAAATATAATTTTTTAATGCTATAATGATAAACAACATTTATAATAAGTCAAGCAGTTTTATTATGTTTAAAAGTGTTTGTATAAAATAAAAAACTATTATATAATTTTTTATTATTATGTAAAATATAGGTTATTATTATTTATAAAATTCAAATTAGATATGGACATTATGAAAAAAATAGCAATTATAATTTTTATACTATCATTTAATTTATTATTCGCACAAGAAGAAGAGAAGCTTCCGCCTATGCCTCCAGATAATCCAGAGGTAATACCTATGAGTGAAATAAAAGAGGGTATGGAAGGAGTAGGCTACACTGTAATACACGGCACAAATGTAGAGCCATTTAAAGTAACGGTAATATCTGTATTAAAAAAGATGTGGAACGGAAGCGATGCTATACTTATACAGTTAGAGGGACTTAATTTAGAGCATTCTGGAACGGTTGCAGGAATGAGCGGTTCACCTATATATTTTGATGGCAAAATAGCCGGTGCTTTGGCTTTTGGATGGAATTATTCTAAAGACCCTATTGCAGGGGTTACTCCTATAGAAGAGATGTATAAATTATATAATGACACTAATGTGAGACCTACAGGATTAAAGAGCGGAAATGCTTTGCAGACTCCTTTAATGTTTTCGGGCTTTAATTCTGATTCTTTTAATGAATATTCTTCAAAGTTTAAAGAGATGGGTTTTTACCCTATGCAGGCTGGCGGAACTGTATCTGACACTAATCAAAGCAGCAAGTTTTTGTTTGGGGATTCTGTTGCTATAGTTTTGGTTGATGGAGATTTATCTATAGCTGGAGTTGGTACTGTTTCGCATACTGATGATGAGAAGTTTTTGCTTTTTGGGCACTCTATGTGGGGCAAGGGGCATTTGAGGGCTCCTGTTTCTAGGGCTTATATTAATCATATAGTGGCATCTGTTGCTTCTTCTTTTAAGATAGGTGCTGCTTATTCTAATTATTTGGGTTATACTGTTTATGACGGCACTTTTGGGGTGTCTGGTGTATATGGCGAAGTGCCTGAAGATACTATGATACCTGTTAGTCTTAAAGTTGAAGACCAGAATTTCTTAAACAGAGATTTTAATTTAAGAGTATTAAATGACCCTACATATTTCTCTCAGCTTCTTTCTATGGCTATATATGAGGCTATTAGCTCTACTGCTGGAACAGAAGAAGAAGGGGTATTTAGTATAAGCTATGAGATTGAAACTGATTATTTTGATGAGCCTTATAAAATAGAAGAGAGAATACTCTCTTATTCTTCAAAAGATGCTTTTAGAGAGGCTATTAATCAGCTTGTAGCTCCTGTAGATTTCTTTATATACAATAATTTTAATAGGGTGGCTATAAAATCTATAAAATTATCTGTAAAGAGAAGCAATTTAGAATATGGTTTTATTAATGATATTACATTGTTAGAGCCTAGAGCAGTGGCAGGAGAGACTATACATTTAAGAGTTGGTGTTACTCCTTACGGAAAAGAGAAAACTTATGTAGATATACCTGTAAAATTGCCTGTTAATCTAAGCACTGATGTTTATTCTATATATGCTGCCAATGAATATATATATGCTTATGCACAAAAATTGTTTATGCCGAATAAATATAAAATTAGAAGTTTAGATGATGTGATGAAATATTATAATGAGTCTTATGATGATAAGGCATTAAAGGTTTGGCTGTATTCATCATCGAGGGGGGTTCAGATAGGGGAGTATTCTTATCCAACGCTTCCTATGTCTAAATATGGTGTAATGGCAAAGGATGCTACATCAGATAAGGCTGCTGTCATTACAGATATAAATGGAAATTATGATATGCCATATTCTATACTTGGTTTAATAAAAATAGATATAATAATTGAAGGGGCTAAAAAATATGAAAATCGCTAAGATAATTTTTATACTGCAAACTATACTAATATTATCATCTTCTAACGTTTTTGCTGTTGTAACAAGAAATTATGCCAGCACAAAAAAGGGTTTTTATGATAATGGACTTTATAATGGAATAATGCTTACAGAGCAGGGTTCTTTAAGTTTAGCTCCTCTAATAGAGAAAGAAAGTTCTATAGACGGCAAATATATATGGAAAATCTATCCTGCTAAAGACGGCAGTATGTATGCTGCTATAAGCGGAAGCGGTGCTGAATTATATAAAAAAAATGCTAATGAAACTAATTTCAGCCTTTTTATAAAATCTGACAATGACAATGCTTTTACTGCTGTAATTAGTGATGATGCGGGCAATGTTTATGCGGCAGTTGGACCTTATGCTAGAATTATGAAATATGATAATAGTGGTCAAGAGATTTGGGCTCAAAATGTTGATGACACTTATATATGGGATATGAAGTTTGATGCTAACGGCAACTTATATTTAGCTACAGGCGGAAACAATGCAAGAGTATTAAAAGTGTCTGCTGCTGATGGAGAGATTACTGAAATATTAAAAACAGAAGAACAGCATGCTATGTCATTATATTATGATAAAAAACAAAATAGATTATATGTAGGCACTGCTGGAAGGGGCTTAGTATTATATATTGATTTATCTACAAATGTTGAAAACCCTTCATATAATGTGCTTTATGACACAGCACAAAACGAAGTATATGCCATCACTATGGATAATATAGGCAATTTATATTTTGGTACAGCTACAAGAGAGCCATCATATTTAATACTTCCTTCTATAATAGACAGCGGCAAAACAGTAGAAGACAGTGATAAAGAGTTTAGAAACTCTCTATATAAAGCAGATACAAACGGCACAGTTCAAAGACTTTTCTTCTTAAATCAAACATTAGTATTTGCTATGAGCAGCGACAACAACAATAATATATATTTTGTTACAGGCGATTCTGCTGATGTTTATAGAATCAATGGAAATGACGGCTTATTATCATATATAGGCGGCTTAAGAAATAAGATATTATCAACCTTTGCTGCTACAGATGATGGACTTTATTTTGCAATATCAAAGACTGGTGAAATATACAAAATGGACAACGAATACCCAACAGAAGGTAGTTTCACAAGCGATACTTTAGATTTGAGAGTGCTTAGCAAATTTGGAAGTTTAAATGCTGTAACTACTACTCCTGAGGGTTCTAGCGTTACTATAGAAATTAGAAGCGGAAATGTTGCTAGAGTTGATGAGACTTGGAGCGAGTTTAAGCCTGTTGCAAACAATAGTGGCAAAATAGAAGCTCCTGACGGAAGATTTTTACAATATAAAGTTACAATGAAAACTACAAATCCAGAGATAAGCCCTATATTAAGCTCTATGGATTTTACTTATGTAGAAAATAATTTAGCTCCTGATGTTATTAATGGAGGTTTGGCTACATATTACAGACAGCAAAATGATTCTTCTGAAAATAAAACTCCTCAATTAGAAGAAAATGAGGCTATGGTATATTGGAAGGGGACTGACCCTAATGGAGATAAACTATCATATACTTTAGAATATAGATTAAAGGGTGAACAAAATTATAAGCTTATTGCTGATAATATAGAAAATCAATATTATAAGTTTAAGTCTTATTTGCTTCCTTCTGGAGTTTATGATTTTAAAATAACTGCTAGCGATAAATATGATAATCCTGTGGGAGATATTAAAACAAAATCTCTTGAGGTATTTAATATAAAATATGATAATGAACCTCCTCAGTTGCTTGATTTTAATTCTGTTTCTGAAGGAAATATAAGAAAAATTACATTTAAATTATCAGACAAACTATCATTCTTAAAAACTGTAAGATATTCTACTATTAACAATGAGTGGTTATATATAGTTCCAGATGATGGAGTGTTAGATTCTATGAATGAGAGTTTTACTATCACTATAGAAGATGAAAATATATCATCTATTACTATAGAGGCTATGGATGTTGAGGGTAATATTAAGTATTATTCTTTTATAATATAATAGGAGAGTGCATATAATGGCAGTTAATTGTGTATGGTGCGGCAAGAAAATAGATGATGTTGCAGGGCAGGCTACAATGGACACTTGTGATGAGTGTGAGGAGTTTTTTGAAGAGCATATTGATGATATAGCAAAGTCATTAAATGAGCTTCTTAAAAAAAATGAATCCTCTTCCTCAAAGCCAGATGAGAAAAAGGCTTGGATTAGCTATTCACTCATAACTGCTATACATATGCTAAGCTCAAAGCCTTGTATTGAGTTTAAGGATTCTAAATATAAAGATATTTTATCAGAATAATTTATGAACACAAAATTATTATTATTATTTATATTGTCTGTTTTTTTTATTTTATCTATGTCTAGAAATAAGCAGACTCTCTATTGTGAAAGATGCGGTTTAACTTTTAGAAATTTAGATGAATTATTATCTCAAAGATGTGAAAAGGCTCCCGAAGGTCCTTATTTAAATAGGCATAAACTTTATGAAGGCACAGAGAAAGAGATGTATACCTGTAAATATTGCGGCTATCAGTATAAAACTATAAGACTTCTTACTTCATTAAAATGCACCAAACACCCAGACGGAGAATATAAGGGCGATCATGCTCCTGAATTATAATAACTTTTTTGCTTGATAATAGAAAAAAAATAAAGTATAATCATATAAATTTAAATACAAAAAGAGGAAATTGTATTATGAAACAAACTGTGCTTCTTAAGATATCAGGTGAAGCTTTGCTTGGAGAAAAGGATTATGGCATAGATAATAATGTTGTAGACAGAATAGCTATGGAAATGAAAGAGGCTGGAAACAATACTCAAATAGCTGTTGTTGTGGGAGGAGGCAACATATTTAGAGGAATGCAGCTTTCTAACAAAACAGGTATGGTGAGAGCTACAGCAGATTCTATGGGTATGCTTGCAACTATAATGAATGCCATTGCTTTAAAAGACAGATTTATGGCTGCTGGCACTCCTACACAAATACTTTCTGCTTTTAATATTGAAGGCATGATAGAGGGCTTTGAAAGAGATAAGGCTATTCGTATATTAGAGAGAGGTAATGTGCTTATAATAGCAGGAGGTACATCTAACCCTTACTTTACTACAGACAGCACTTCTATATTGAGAGCTTTAGAGATTGGGGCATCTATTGTATTAAAGGGTACTAATGTTGATGGAGTTTACAATAAAGATCCTAAAACTAATAAAGATGCTGTTATGTATAATGATATTACTTTTAAAGAGGCTATTAATCAGAATTTACGCGTTATGGACATGACTGCTTTTGCTATGGCTAATGATAATAATATGCCTATAAGGGTGTTTAATATGAATAAGATGGGCAATATTACAAGAGCTATTAAGGGCGAAAATATAGGAACTTATGTTCATAATTAAAATATAAAAAATAAAAATTAAGGAGATTATGATGTTTGATTTATTTTGGGGGGCTGGAGTGGCACCTATGTTTGTTGGAATAGTAATTATAGTAATATTTTTAATTATTTTCTTTAGGTTTTTCCCATTAGGTTTATGGGTTACTGCTTTATTTTCTGGGGTGAGAATTAGTATAATTACTTTGCTTACTATGCGTTTGAGGAGAGTTAATCCTTCTTTAATAGTATTGAATCAAATTAAGTTATGGAAGGCAGGCTTAAAAATAAACAGCAATGAACTTGAGGCACATTATTTAGCTGGAGGTAATCCTACTGCTGTTGCTGATGCTTTGATTGCTGCTGATAAAGCTTCATTAGATTTAAGCTTTGAGAGGGCTGCTGCTATAGACTTAGCTGGTAGAGATTTAGTTGATGCTATAAGAACATCAGTTTCTCCAAGAGTTATAGCTACACCATTAATTGCTGCTGTTGCTAAAGACGGTATACAGGTAAAAGCTACTGCAAGGGTTACTGTTAGAACAAACATTAACAGACTTGTTGGAGGTGCTGGAGAAGAGACTATTATTGCGAGAGTAGGTGAGGGTATTGTTACTACTATTGGTAGTGCTGCTACACATAAAGAGGTATTAGAAAATCCTGATAGAATATCTCAGGTTGTTTCTGCTAAGGGGCTTGATTCTGGTACTGCTTTTGAGATACTTTCTATAGATATTGCTGATGTGGATGTTGGAAGCAATATTGGTGCTGTTCTTCAAATTGACCAAGCTGAGGCAGATAAGAAAATTGCTCAGGCTAAGGCTGAAGAGAGACGCGTTATGGCTATTGCACGTGAACAAGAGATGAAAGCTCAAGTTGAAGAGATGAAAGCTAAAGTTGTTGAGGCTGAGAGTCAGTTACCGCTTGCTATTGCTGAGGCTTTGAAAAATGGTAATATTGGAGTATTAGATTATTATAACATGAAAAATATTATGGCTGATACTGAGATGCGTTATAGTATATCTGGAATGGATACAACAAGCAAAAATAATTCTTCTAATAAATAATTAATTTTTTATAAATAAGCGGGCTATTAATTTTTAGCTCGCTTTTTTATTTATTAAATTTTATATAAAACATTCTATTTAAAACACTTTATGGAAATATTAGATTTAGATAGAGCCGAGTATGAATTAAATAAGGCTTATAAATTAAATCCAACTCCTTGGGCTAATCATTCAAGATATGTGGCAAAGGCTGCTAAAATTATAGTAAGCGAATATAATAAAAAAAGCTCTTCTAATAAAAAACTTAATGAAGATGATGCGTATATATTTGGTTTATTACATGATATAGGAAGGTATACTGGCATAAGTGCTGAGAGGCATTTAATTGATGGATATAAATATTGTATTAGTTATGGTTGGGAGAAGATGGCTCAAATATGTATAAGTCATGCTTTTATGATAAAAGATATTAATAGTGCAATAGCTGCTTTTGATATGAGCGATGAGGATTATAATTTTATTAAAAAGTTTCTAAATAATGTTCAATATGATGATTATGATTTGCTTATTCAATTATGCGATAGTTTAGCTTTGCCTGATGGTTTTTGTATATTAGAAAAAAGATTTGTGGATGTTGCTTTAAGATATGGAACCTTTCCGCAAAGTGCATTAAGATGGAAAAAAATATTTGAAATAAAAGAGTATTTTGAATCTACTATTTCTAATTCAATATATGATTTACTTCCAAATATAAAAGATAATATTTACTAAACTAATTTGTTTTTATATGTCTTTTAATATATAATAGCTCTTATGAAAAAAGAAAAAAAAGAAATTTATTTAGATAAAAATGAAAACCCATACAAACCTTCAAAAAATATTATAAAAGAACTTGAGAGTTTTGATATAGAATCTTTTAGGCTTTTTCCAGATTATAGTGCTAAAGAATTAGATTTAGCTATGGCAAATAATCTTAACATTGACAAAGATAATATTATATCTGTTAATGGAATGTATGAAGCTTTTTACTGTGTGCTAAATTCATTTGAAAATAAAAAAATATTTCTTCAAGAGCCTTATAGGGATTTATATAAAAACATTTTAGAATATTCAAAAATTGATTTTGAAATTATAAAAGCAAAAGAAGATTATAATATAGATTTGGATGCTTTTAATAGTATAAAGAAAAGCATAATAATAACAAGCAACCCAAATGCAGAAACGGGACTTTTTATAGAAAATATAGAAAAATATATAAACAATAATAATATATATGTAATAGATGAGTCCTATATAAGTTTTGCTTGGAATAGTGCTTTGAGGTTAATAGATAAATACGATAATTTAATAATAATATCATCAATAGCTCATTCTCATTCACTCTCAGCACTTAATATAAACTTTTTAATATCAAATAAAATTAATATAGAAAAGTTTTCTAACATAAGACAAAAATATGGCATAAATAAATTATCAGAAAAAATAGCTATATCTTCAATTAATGATAAAGAAACAGTTTTGAAAAATGTAAGTTCTATAGTGTTAGAAAGAGATAAAATGGAGAGTTCTTTAAGTAAAGAAGGTTTTTTAGTGCTGCCGTCAAAAGCAAATTTCCTTCTTATAAAACACCCAAATAAAAGCTCTAAATATATATATGACGAGCTTAAAAAGAACAGTATTTTTGTAAAAAGCTATGAAGATAGCAGCGTATTAAAAGATTTTTTAAGAATTACCATATCAGACAGTAAAACAAATAATATATTACTAAAAACTTTATATAATATACTTAATTAATAGCCTCAGAACCGCCTATAATATCAAGAAGTTCATTAGTAATATGTTCTTGTCTAGCTCTATTAGCTTTATTTTTCAAGTCTTCTAAAAGTCTTTCGGCATTATCAGTAGCATTTCTCATGGCAATAGCTCTCTCAGCATTCTCTGACAAAAAAGAACTAGTAATCATAAAGTAAAAATAAGTCTTTATAGCTAATGGAACAACCTCTTTTAATACATCATCAATATTGGGCTCTATCAAATAATCAAGCTGTTTTTTTATTTTTCTTCCCTCAATATCTTCTTCATCTGGAATCATAGGTATTAAGCTTTTAATTTTAGGAATATGAACCACTCTTGTATAATATCTTGTATATATAACTTCCACTCTAGAAGCATTGTCTACAACATAATCATGCATGAAACGCTGTACAACAGTAGCACAATCATCAAAAGTAGACTCTTCATCTATACGCGGATATTTACGAGATATAGGTATATTTTGCTTTTCAAAGTATACTTCACCCTTTTTACCCAATACGTGAAGTTCAACAGTTCTTCCATGTCTGTAGTGGTGTCTAATTCTCTCCATTGCTTCATCTAATATTTTTGTATTATAAGAACCGCATAATCCTCTGCTTGATGTTATTACAAATAATATAATATTTTTTATTGTTTTTTTTGGAGAGAGCAGCGGATGTAAATGATCCATATCTGAATGTGAAAGCTCTTCTACTATTCTGTTTAATTTTTGAGTATAAGGTCTCATGCCTTGCTCTACTGTAAGTATTTTAGCAGTTTTAGAGCGAGCTATCATATCCATAGTTTTAGTAATTTTATGTGTGCTTGTTACAGCTTTAATTCTTGCTTTTAATACATTAAGTTTCTCTGCCATATCATTTTACCTCTAAATCTTTATATAGCTTATCTATTATATTGTTGTCAATATTCTCATCAAATTTACGTGCGAATAAATTATTATTAATATTATTTTTTATATTATCATAATCTTTCATTTGTAAATTAAATGGAGTACCTCCATTCCATATAAGGTATCTTAAACAATCATTCACGCAATTATTTTTAAACTCGCTATTAATAAGTATAGACTGAAAATAAAATTCATCACTTCCCCAAGTATAATTAAATCTTTTAAGAAAGCTAGGATTTTTTTCTGTATAATCTAATATATATTTAATAGCATTATTTGTTAAATTCCACCACTGAGAGCCATAATAAATGTTTTCTGGAGTAATGCGTTTTATAAGCGGAAAGTTGGATAATAACTCTCTTATATTTCTATGTAAAATTAGTCTATATAGTTTTCCAAAGTTATATGAATTTAATCTAAAAGACATCTCTTTATACATAGATTCATTATTTTTAATATTTTCGTATGATATATATTCTTTATTTTTGTTTGTATAAAAGAAGTCAATAATCTCTTTATTTGTTTTTAGAGGTAGATCTTGACCGCTGATAAAGATATATCTATCATAATTATTTTTGTAAGCTTCTTTTATTAAGAATAAAGTAGCTATAACTAAACTAATATCGCCATGATAAGTTTTGAATTTATTATAAACTTTTACATTATCAAAGCTTTTTATGTTTAATTTATTTCTTTTATCTATATGCACATATAAATCAAAATCAGTTTTAAGATGATTAATTAACCTCATTATCTGATTATGATTTTTATGTGCCAAGATTAAAATACAATTTTTATTCATTATTAGAATTTAGCCTTAAACTCTTCTATGATGCTGCTAAGTTCATCAACGTTTTCAATATCTTTCTTTTCTTTTATGCTGTCTAATATATACTGCTTATCAGCCTTCATATATTGAAGAAGTCTCCATTCAAACTCAGGTACTCTTTCTAATTCCACATTATCCAAAAAGCCCTTTGTAGCGGCAAATAATATAACAACTTGCTCTTCCATAGGTATTGGGCTGTATTGTTTTTGTTTTAGAAGCTCAA